>WJIM01000373.1 GCA_014730285.1 Candidatus Zixiibacteriota bacterium | reverse complement strand
TCATAACCCTTCTCATAGCCTCTGTTAAAAGTCTCGAGGTAGAAGATATTATCTATGCCCCTTTTTTGATACTCATGTTCGATTCCCATTGTGATGATCCGAACGGAATTAATCTTATTCTTGATTTTGGTATGCCATAAAAGTTTGAGAGCGCCGAATGGAAAGAGCTTCCCTTTGGCATAGGGCAGAACCTGATAGACATTGGGAAGCGCCATGGAAAAACCGATCGGGTTGCCGTCAACTTCGGCGATGAAAACAAGGTCGGGATCGACTATCTGCTTCATATCCCGTGCGATGTGCAGGAATTCATCGTCCGGAAGAGGTATAAAGCCCCAGTTGCGGCTCCAGGCGTTGTTATATATCTTATTTACTATCTTAAGCTCATTATCGAAGTTTTTCAGATCGAGAGTACGCACCTGAACATTTTCCTTTTTCCTGATCTTCTCAACGATTCTCTCGATTCTCTCCGGGGGCTTGTTCTCTTTGGTAATCTTAAATGCATACAAATCCTTGGACTTCTGGAAGCCGAAACGGTCCATGAAACTGATATAGTACCTCGGATTGTAGGGCATATTCACGACCGGAGGAGCATCGAAATCATCGATAATAAAACCCAGCTCATAATTGGTAGAGAAGTTGGTTGGCCCGCGCATAACGGTCAGGCCCTCTTTCTTGAGCTCGATCAATGCTACCCGGAAAAGCACCTTGGCCACCTGGTAATCATCGATACATTCAAAAAATCCGAAGAAACCGACCGTGTCCTCGTGAAAGGCGTTGTGGTTGAAGTTTACAATGGATGCAATTCTGCCCGCGATCTTGCCGTCCTTTTCAGCCAGAAAATATTTAACACGGGCGTAGCGGAAAAACGGGTTTTTGTTCTTGTCGAAAAACTCCCGTCGTTCGGATATCAAGGGCGGCACCCAGTTCTCGTCATCCTTGTAGAGCTTGAACGGGAATTTTATAAACCTGTCCATGTCCGCGGCGGACTTGACTTCTATGATAGATATATTTTCGAAAGTCATAGGTTTGTTTAAATGAGGTCGAGTTTTTTGCCCACCTTCTCGAACGTTTCCAGAACGAAATCGAGCTGTTCATCGGTATGAGTGGCGGTGTACGATGTCCTTATCAATGCATTGCCCGGTGTCACCGCCGGTGCGATTATCGCATTGGCAAAGATACCGGCATCGTAAAGAGCCCGCCAGAACTTGAAGCAGGCCATATCCTCGCCGATATAAACCGGCACTATCGGAGTCTCGGTTGTACCGATGCAATAGCCCATAGCACGAAATCCGTCACGCATCTTCCTGCCGTTCTGTATGAGTTTTTCACGGCGTTCCGGCTCAGCCTTCATGATTTTAAGGCATTCCAGCACAGTAGCCACTGCCGAGGGCGGAAGCGCCGCCGAGAAGATCATGGGACGCGAGAAATGTTTGATATAATTTATAACATACTCTTCCGCCGCAATCACGCCGCCAATTGAGGCGAACGATTTGGAGAAAGTGCCCATAGTCAGGTCAATTTGATCGCTCAATCCGAAATGGGACGCGGTCCCGGCGCCGTATTCACCCAGTACACCCAGCGAATGAGCATCATCGACTAAAATCCGGAAACCAAACCGTTCTCTAAGTTGCACCAGTTTCGGAAGATCAACAACATCGCCTTCCATCGAAAAGACACCATCAGTCACAACCATGATCCCCTGATCTCCGTTGTTGCGTGAGACCAGTATCCGCTCAAGATCATCCATATCGTTGTGCTTATACTTAAGCGTCTTTCCGAATGCCAGACGGCATCCGTCAACGATCGAGGCGTGATCTGAACGGTCGGCCAGAATCAAATCATTCTTGTTGACCAGACACGATATGGTACCCAGGTTGGTCTGAAAACCGGTGGAAAAAACCAGCACCGCCTCCTTTTTCAGAAACTCGGCCAGCTTCTCTTCCAGCTCCACATGTATATCCAGAGTGCCGTTCAAAAAACGCGAACCGGTACAACCAACACCATACTTTTTTATCGCTTCTCTGGAGGCCTCGATGACTTTGGGATGCGTTGTCAGCCCCAGATAATTGTTCGAGCCGATCATTATCAGCTCTTTGCCGTTGATCTTTACTGTGTTGGCTGCTGCCGATGATATTGGGTTAAAATACGGGTAGTAGCCCGACTGTTTGACCTCGGTAGCGCGTGTAAATTCACGGCATTTGTCAAAGATGTCTCGAATTTTTACTTGTTCGCTTCCTTGCATTTCCTTATTCTTTCAGTCAAAGTCTAAAGAGTAATCTGACACAAGAGATTTGTCAAGAAATTAAATCCATGAAAGATGGTGATAATAAACAGACTGCGCTCGTGACCGGCGCCAACGGTTTTATCGGAAGTCACCTCTGCGAAATGCTTCTCAAGCGAGGGTATTCGGTAAGAGCCCTGGTACGCAAAACCTCCGACCTGCAATTCATTGAACATCTTGATCTTGACAAGGTTTACGGCGAAATTACACAGCACCACACACTGCCCGAGGCGGTAAACGGTGTGGATTATATCTTCCATCCCGCCGGGCTGGTTAAAGCAAAGAACAGGCAGACCTATTTTAAGGTTAATGCAGAGGGAACGAGAAATCTGGTTGAGGCAGTCCTGAAAACAAATCCCGGCCTGAAAAGGCTTGTGCATATCTCCTCCCAGGCGGCGGCTGGCCCCTCGAAAGAGAAAAAAGCGGTGATAGAATCGGACAAACCTATGCCGGTCTCTTTTTACGGCGAGTCCAAGCTGGCCTCCGAAAATGAGGTTCTGAAGCATAAGGATGAGCTGCCATTTACGATTATAAGGCCGCCGGCTGTCTACGGTCCGCGTGATATCGATGTCTACAAATTCTTCAAGCTGGCCAAAGCCGGTATCAATCCCTCTATCGGAATCGACCCCTCTTATGTCTCGATTATCCATGTCCATGATCTGGTGGAATGTATCTGCACTGCCGCGGAGAATGACAAAGCGGCAGGGGAGACATTTTTTGCCTGCAATCCCGATTTTTGTTCCATTGACAGGCTGATTCAGATTATAGGAGACACGATAAACCGTCAACCGATTAAAATCGCCATACCGGTGCCGATTGCGAAATGTATCGCCTTCATCATCGAGAGCATATATAGCCTCATGAACGCTGTTCCGCCGGTCAGCCGCGATAAATTAAAGGAGCTTTCGCAGCGTTACTGGATTTGCTCGCCCGAGAAGGCCGCCCGGATTCTTGGATGGTCGGCGAAAATATCGGTGGAGGATGGCATGTTTTCCACGGCTCAATGGTATAAGCAAAAAAGGTGGTTATAAAACATGGCTAAGATTTTTATTCTGACGGTGGTCTATGGTACCATTCCGCTTGTGATAGTATCGATTATCCAGGCGGTAATCGAACGTGCTCTGAAACTGCACACCCATATCCCGGAGGAAAGCCGTACCGGACGCGGATTAGAAGTTTATTTCCTGCAGTTCATTTCCGACTTCTTCTTCTTCGTAATACTCCCGACTCTTATCTACTACTGGGTATACCCGATCATGCCTTTCTCCGGCTATAAATCCGGAGTGGCGGTGGGAATAGCCGCCTATATTCTGGGCAGTCTGCCCTATGCCACCAGCCTGGTACTGCGCTTGAAGCTACCCACACCGCTGATCGTATCAACATTATTCTTTAACCTCCTCAAGCTGACCGCGGCGCTTGGGGTGATTACCCATTACCTGAATTATTAGAGCTATGCACGAACTACTACCATCAAAAGACAGAGAGCGCATTATGCGCCAGTTTCCCGAACCTGGAGAAAAGATTTATTTCAACACCGCCTCAATCGGCCCCTGGCCCAAAGACTCGCGTCAGGCAATAATGGAGCTGATCGAGCAATGGAGCGGTCTGACCGATCCCACCCCGAAAGTCTTTGACTTCTGGCGGGAGATCAAAGCTGAGCTGGGCAAAATGATTAACGCCCATCCTGATCAAATCGGCTTCGCTTTCAATACATCTCACGGCCTTAGTCTTGCTGCCACCGGGATTGATTTCAAGCCCGGTGATGAAATATTTCTTTCCGATATCGAATTTCCGGCCAATACCTACCCCTGGACTAATCTGCGCGATAAAGGTGTGGAGGTTAAATTCATCAAATCCACCGACCGCCGTTTCGATATCGATATTTTCGAAAAAGCGATCACCGAAAAAACCAAAATCCTGTCGATATCCTATATACAATTTTTTAACGGCTACAAAAACGATATCAGGAAGCTGGGCGAAATCTGCAAAGATCGCGGGATATTCTATATCGTTGATGCTATTCAGGGTATGGGCAATGTGCCCATTGATGTCAAGAGCTGCCATATCGATCTTCTGGCTTCGGGCGGGCATAAATGGCTGCTTTCGCCGGTTGGATGCGGATTCTTCTATCTAAGCGAGAATTCCAAGCTCGAGGTCAAGCAGGGCTTCGCCGGATGGTTTGGGGTGGATTGGAAGCAGGATTTCACCAATCTTCTTAGACATAACCTGGAACCCCGCAAATCGGTGGAACGGCTGAGCCTTAGCTCGGTGCCATATCCGCAAATATATGCCATGCACGAATCGATCAAGCTGATCAATTCCCTCGGAGTCGAACGAATTTATGAGCACAACCTGGGTCTTCTGGACCGCCTGATCGAATACCTTCAGGATCAGGATTTTTACAGAATAGCATCCAGCGCTGATATATATCACAGGTCCTCGATTTTTTCCTTCAGCTGCCAAAATCCGGCTGAGCTTTATAAGTATCTGGCCGATAATAATATTATCGCATCCTATCGCGAAAATCTGGTGCGCATCTCGGCCAATTTTTATAACAGCCGGGCACAAATCGACAAGCTTATCGAGAATTTGGAGCGGTTTAGGAATAGACCTGAGAGAAAATGATTTCTCGTCTGGAAAAATGGGACAGGATTTTTATTATAGCATTCCTCGTCCTGATCGGCCTTCATCTGGCCATGTTCCTGTCCCTTCGAATCCTCCCCTTTGTCGATCTTCCAAACCACCTTGCCGCCGCAACAATCGTGAAAAACTATGACGACAGCCAAAACGATTTTGAGCAATTTTTCGAATCCGATCCAAATTTACGCCCCAACACATTCCATCTCTTTCTATGCAGTCTGGATATCTTTCCCTCGGTCGAATTCGGCAACAAGGTCTTCTATGCCCTGTATATAATTCTTCTTCCGCTTTCAGTGCTGTTTCTTATCCGCAAAGCGGGCGGTGATCCCTGGCTCTCGCTTCTATCCTTTTTAATGCTATACAATTACAATGTCCTCTGGGGATTTGTGGGCTTTACTATGGCTCTGCCGTTGATATTTTTCATGCTCGGCTTTATGCTGGATCTATTCAATAAATTCAGCCTGAAAACAGTGCTGATACTGGGCCTGATGTTTCCGGCGCTGTTCTTCGTTCACGGCATCGCGGCCCTGTTTGCACTCCTGGCATTCGCAGTTTTGACATTCCTAAACTGCGGTAAGTCGTTGCAAAAAATATCATTATCCGCCCTGGCTATTCTGCCCTATCTGGCATTGCATATCGGATGGTACAGTATTCGTTCCGAGGGGTACGGATTTTCGCAGATAACATCATATCTGTCAAAATATTACAGCGCCCAATACCTGGCCGAATTCGCCAACCGCTTTAATGTCATCCTGTTCGATAATTATTATGTTTTCGAGGGTGTTAACGGCGATATCACCGCGCTTCTCTTTGCATTGGCGCTTATGACGCCGTTTTTATGGCAGATATTTTCCGCCCGGCAGGCATTTCTGGATCAGATGAAGGACAGACGTATGCGTACAGTCTTCTTCTTCAGCGCAATTGCGCTGTCCTGCGCCTTTATTCTGCCCAAAGATGTGCTCTACGATCCGACTCTGCTTTATCAGAGAATCGCCGTCTTTTTCATGATTTCGGTACTTGTTCTGGGCAGCCATTGGCGTCTGGTGCGAAAAAAGATGCCGCTCAAAATCGCAATTATCCTGATATGCCTCACACATTTCGGCCTCTGGACAGAATATTTCAACGGCTTCCAGAAGGAAAACGAATCCTTCACGGCGGGAGTTCTACGGCAGGATGGTTATGCACAGCCAATGGCATATCTCCCGGCCGATCCGTTTTACCGCGGCCTGCCGTCATATATCCATTTCCAGAATTACCGTATAGTCTGGAATCAGGGGATTGCCTCCACCAGCCTGATCGACTATGTTTTCGGGGCCGTAAAACGCAAGGCACCCAAAGAGATACTTCCGCCGCATACACCCTGGATCAGCAGGATGGGCTACACCGGCCAATACGACGAAATGAATTATCTGCTAATACGCGGAAATCCGGGGGTCCAGCTCAAACGTCATCTCCTGCATAGCAAGGGCTTTGAGCTCCTGAAGCTCGAGGGAGAATGGGCGCTTCTGGGCAAGCCTCACCAAAATCAATAATCCCAGCCCAAAATCACCATAAAAATCACTTGACAAGCGTATAATAGAGAGCTATATATTTTTTAAATTTGTCTATGGATATTATGGAAGAACAGAAATACGTCAAAGACTACTCGACTTTCGAGCAGGAATATGTTGAGCTGATTTACGCTCTGCAGAAGAAAAGGCCTGTGGCGCGGATTAAGGATATCGCCCGTTTGCGGGATGTGGCCTCGCCGACCGTAACTGTGGCGGTCGACCGTCTGCGCAAAGCCGGACTGGTACAGCATGAAAAATCCGGCTATGTTACTCTCACCGAGGAGGGAATGTATCTGGCGAAACGGCTTGAACGGCGTCACACACTGCTTCGCGAGTTTTTCCATCATATCCTTGGCGTTGAGGAAGATATAGCGGAAACAGATGCCTGCAATATCGAGCATATCCTGCATAAATCGTCTATCGACAACCTTGAGCATTTCCTGGAATTCGCCAAGGAAAAAGAGGGCGATAACGGCAACTGGCTGGAGGAATATATAAACAGGACAAAATAAATATTATTTTTTTCTTGACAAGTTAGATAACTCTACTATATTTATAAATATCTAAGGGAAATAATTCGAACTATTAAGGAGATTTTTGGTTTTAGATTATAAATACTGAAATTAAAAGAAAAGCATAGCATGGCTTAAATGCCATTATGACCTCTTACTTTTGTTTCTGCCATCTCATCCGGGTTTGTCCGAGCCCTCGGGCCAATCCGGATATTTTTTTTGTCTGCACTTTACTTTCACGGCCAGATTCAATATTTTCACAGCAACTATTTTTGACGAGGTGAAATATGGCTGATGATAAATACAAGGGCTACCGCGGCCCGGCTCTTTCCGCTCTGAAGAATTTTAATGTTTATGTCTGGTCCGATGTCGAGGTTGAAACAAACAAGGGAGTCTTTGCGGGAGTAATACTGCCCCGTTCCGAGACTGCCGACGACCGTCATCTGGTGCTGAAGATGTCCAACGGCTACAATGTAGGCGTTCTGGCTGAAAATATCGAAAATATCCGCGAGGTCGGCCACAAGGAAGCGCATTACAAAATCCCCGAATCCGAATTCCCCAAGGATCCGGCCAAGCCCAATGTCACCCTCCTGGGTACCGGCGGAACAATCGCCTCGCGCCTGGACTACCGTACCGGCGCGGTTATCCCGGCTTTCACGCCGGGCGAGCTTTACGGCGCGGTGCCGGAGCTGGCCGATATCTGCAATCTTAAGACGGAAAAACTTTACGGCGTCTTTTCCGAGAACATGGGTCCGGAGCAGTATATGTACACCGCCGAGCAGATCGGCAAGGAGATCGAGAACGGCGTGGACGGCATAGTCATCGGTCATGGCACCGACACCATGCATCACACCGCCGCGGCATTATCGTTCATGGTACAGGATTCGCCCGTGCCGATTGTGCTGGTGGGCTCGCAGAGATCATCAGACCGTCCTTCGTCAGACGCCGCATTCAATCTGCAATGCGCCTGTCATACCGCGGCGCATTCCGATATCGCCGAGGTGACCGTATGTATGTTCGGCCCCACCTCCGACCAGTACAATCTTCTGCACAAGGGCACCCGTGTGCGCAAGATGCATTCCTCCTACCGTTCGACTTTCCGCACGCTGGGGGATATCCCTATGGCTATGGTTACGCCGGAGAAGGTCACGCCGATCAAGAAGGATTACAAACGGCGCGACATGAACCGCAAGCCCAAGATCGATGCTGTTTTCGAGGAGATGGTTTCGATTGTGTACTACTACCCCAACATGCGTCCGGACATTATCGAATCTCTGGTGGACAACGGCTACAAGGGGATCGTGATTGCCGGCACCGGCCTGGGGCATGTCAACAAACCGTTATACGAGCCGATCCGCAAGGCGGTTCAGAAGGGCGTGCAGGTTGTCATGACGGTGCAGACTTTATGGGGTTATGTGCAGATGTATGTTTACGACACGGGACGCGACCTCCTGGACATCGGCATCATGCCGATGGAGAATATGCTGCCCGAGGTGGCTTATATTAAGCTGGGATGGGTTCTGGCGCACACCACCGAGCGTGAGGAGGTCAGGAAGATGATGCTGACACCGATCAACGACGAGATCACCGAACGCGAACCCTTCGACGGCTACCTAATCTGGCAGGGCGGCGTCCCGGAGGTCGAAGAGTTTATAAGCAAGATTTTGCGGTAGAATTTATTTTATTTATTGCTTCAATCGTCTGCAATTAGTAAGATTAG
>WJIM01000372.1 GCA_014730285.1 Candidatus Zixiibacteriota bacterium | reverse complement strand
GCTCCAGATTTTCATGGGCGGAATCGAGCGACTCTTGCTTATAGACGATTTCCGCCGCATTTCCGATCAGCATATCGATTCGTCCGATATCCTTGCCCCAGAGGCTGTCTGAGGATTCAGGATTTTTATGCCGGGACATGAAGCCGTTCCAAACCCTTAACAATCCGTCGATAGCCCCTGCCGAGAATTCGGCATTATTCTGATTGGTAAAAAACAGCGCCGGGATATAAGCTTTATCGAACTGCGCCATATCCATAAGCAGGGTCGATTTTTTGTTTTGGGCGGTGAGATTAATTGCAATTAGGCTGATAAGGACAGCAATCAAAATAACTTTTCGCATACAATCTCCATCTACAATATTATTGGAAGTTTAACATGAGGATATGATGCAGGTTCCCTTAAACTGGCGGAGATCAATTACTCTTTTACTTTTCTGAAGATATAGCCGCCTTTCACGGCGCCCCAAACTTGATAATCCTCAGAGTCAAAACCACGGTCCCAGCTTACCATACCATCTTCTCTGATTATAACTTCGGAGATGGCGTAGGCAGCCCCGCGCAGTTCACTGGCGCAGTCCTTCTCGACAGTGCTGCCGACAAAGGCATCCTCTTCGCGGCGCAGGATAATCGAGCAGCCTTCTCTAAGTGTCAGGGAATCGGGAGTCAGCCCAGCCAGTGGATTTTCCTCATTCCATACGCCCGCGAAACGCAGCGGCTCCTCCAGGGTATAAACCGCGCTTTCGAATTCATTTTCCCCGGTTTGGCTTACCCTGTAGACACGTTGACGATAGGGCTTGTGTTGATAATCGGCCATTGCCTGTTCGACATAGAGCCAGTGTGCATCCGAACGATGCTTCCAGATCGGTATCATATGCAGATGGATATCGAAATAACTGCTGTCGGATTCGGACTGCGCCTTGCTCGTAAAATAGCCGCTCATCCAATCCACAAGAATCGAGAGATCATCGCTGCCCCTGGCTGAATCTTCCGCATCCGCTTGATCTGAACCGCAACTTATTATCGAAACAGACATAATCAAAACTGTGACAATTAAAAATATATAGAGCAGTTTTTTCGTCATTTCTTTCATATCCTGTGATTTAACTATTAACGAAATTATTGGCATATCCCCATTTGGTGTCATGGTTGCGCAGATCGACTCCGTGCTCCAGCCATGATTTCAAATTGGTTAAAAAGAATGTCCATCCCGCGCGCTGTTCCATATGAGTGTCCCATTTATGATTGGGAGTCGTTTTCATATTGAACTGATGCAGTTCGCATATAGTATATCTGCCGGACTTTTTGAATTTGACCACCACCTGCTCATCGTTCATACCGAATGTAAAATGTATGCGGCTGTCCTTGCGGACACCGAGAACTTCCATCTCGAACGAATTGCCGTATATATCTGTCAGGCTGAATTTACCGCCCTTTTTGGGTTCTATCTCGGCATTATAGGCAAACCAATTGCAGATCTCCTTTGAATCTGCCCAGGCCTTGAAAACCTTCGAGGGCGCAGCCTTGACGGCTATTTTCAATGTGAATTGGGACCAGTCAAATCTTTTGGGCACTACCATAATCCCTCCTTGCACAAATATCTGACCATTGCCCTTTATTTTATATGTTTATATGATGTTTAACAAGCTCAAATGAATTTGCCCCGCGCAATCATCTCGACTTTTCCGCCCACATGGATATGGATTCTCTCGCCATCCTCATGTGCTCGCAGATAAAGCCGTGAGGGACGGTTGATTTCGTAGCCCTGCTCCACCCTGATATCTATCCGGTTGTCATCAAAATAGCGGTTTTTTATGAGATACGCAGCCAGGCATCCATTGGCGGAACCCGTAGCCGGATCCTCCATCACGCCCAGTTCTTCAGCAAAAAGCCTGACATTCAAATCATTGCTGTCCTCGTATGCTTCCGGACAGAAAACCAGAAGTGAGCGTGCCTGCAATGTCTCGGCCATTTTACAGAATCTTTGATTGTCCACACAGGCCTGTTTGACCGCATTGAGATTTTTCAAAGGCACAATCAAAGTGAATACGCCGGTCGAGACCTCTTCGATCGGAAAGCGCCAGTCGATATAATCATGGTCAATCCCGATTGTCCTGGCCACTTCCTTGGAATCAGCGGTCTGTCCGAATTCAGGCTGAATCTGTTCCATCCAGAGAAGCTTGCCCTCGGATGTCACCGGTATCTGTCCCACCTCGAGGTTAAGCAGCACCTTATCCGACGGCTTTTCCATAATCTCGTTTTTGATAACGAAGGCGGTGCCCAGAGTGGGATGTCCGGCAAAGGGCAGCTCCTCGACCGGAGTGAAGATGCGGACATCATAGCCGCCGTCCTTTTCCTCATCCGACAATATGAATGTCGTTTCCGAGAAATGTGTCTCGTTAGCCAGTTTCTGCATTTGCTCGGTAGAGAGCTCTCCGGCTTTGCGGAATACCGCAAGCTGATTGCCGGCATACTTTTCCTCTGCAAAAACATCCACGATATAAAAATCCAGCTCACCCATTTTAAAATCCTCCTCTATAAATCAACACTGACTTCCCCGACATAAAGCATTTCCCGATCGCGGTTCTCGAGGAAGTTATGAAGCATGTATATTAAATCGGGAAGAACATGTTCGTCGAAAATCTTTTCGGAATTATGCCTGACCACGATCCGCATATCCAGATCGAACATCTCCGGCAGAACTTTAAGATCGTAGGCTCCCAGGCGTGAGCCCTCGATTTCTATTCCATTGCCTTCTCTGTTGACCCTGGCCATAGCCGAATACTTTTTGTAAGTAAACAAAGCTTCCTTTTTTGGCGGAGGAAATGTGCCGTAGGCCGTAAATTTGTCACCGTCGCGATCAATTGTCAGCACCGCCCCGCCCCCTCTGTGAAGCTGCGATTTGAATCGGGACAAATCCTTCATTGTCATGATATCCATCAGATTTCCGCCGATGATAATATCCCCCGGCTTCAGCCCGATAATTTTGGCAAGAGTCTGGCCCTCCGCCAGGCTTTCCACCTTAACTCCCTGTCCCTCATAGGAGCCGTCCGGGATAAATCCGATACTGATAGTGCTGTCCATAAGATTCGTGTTGAGAACATTATGCCACATCGCGGGCGCGCCCGGATCGATTTCCTTGATTTCGAACCATTGGAATTGCCCGAATTTCGTCTCGGCTGTCTCCCATACGATTTCGGACTGAGGGAGACGGGGATTTTCGTTCATAAAGCCTATCATATGTTTGAAATCCCGCGGTTTGTAGGCCGAAAGCGTATGTTCGCCTTGAAGAGCCCGGTATTTGAGCGTGGCATGAGCCCTCTGCATCAGGTTCACCGCCGGACTCATAGTCGCTGTCGGATAAAGCGCATCCTGATTGGTGAAAGCGGTGAATATCGCCGCATTTTTCAGATTGGAGGCGTATGTATGCAGGCCGCCGTCCTCATTAGGCACTCCCGGGTGGCCGTTGAGGCATACGAAAGACGCGAAGTCTGTCGGGTCGAGCATGGCAAAGCCATAAGCCCCGGAGGCGCCGTCGGAAAAGCCCGCCAGGTTTACACGGTTGTCGTCAACATTATATTCGCGCTTAACCGTCCGAATCAGGTCCTTGATATTTGTCATACCGACCTCATCCCACCATGTAGCCCCTTCCTGACCCATGGGAAACACTGCCAGCCATCCCGCCTCTTTGGCGATATATTCCAGCATGGGATGATCCTGGGCGTATTGGATTGGATTTTCCATAATATTTTTGCGGCTGACCAGACCGTGAAGAATAACTATCATCGGAGTGG
>WJIM01000050.1 GCA_014730285.1 Candidatus Zixiibacteriota bacterium | reverse complement strand
GATTATGTGGTACTGGCAATGGCCACCGGCCGGAACCGGCGATCACACATATTACTGGAATGGAGACAATGGCGTTAATGCCCAGTATTTGACCGCTGATTTTTCGGATGAATACGACTGGGCCAATATGCCGGCCAACTGCGATGGCGGATGCACCTCCGCTCAGAGAGAAGCTCTGGCGGAACTGTCCTACGAAGTGGGTGTGGCGCATAACATGGATTACGGCGTTGACGGCTCAGGTACATGGCCGGATAAAGATGTCTGGACCGACTACTTTCGTTACGATCAGTCTATTGCGACAGCCAACCGAAGCAGCTATAGCGCCCAGGGATGGTTCGATTTTATTGCCGCGGAAATCGATGAAGGGCGTCCGATGCCTTACACGATTCCGACTCATGCCATCGTCTGCGACGGCTGGAGGGTTGCGGGAGCATATAATCAAATACATATGAATTACGGCTGGGGCGGATATAATAATGCCTGGTATATAGTGGACAACCTGTATTATCCGGGCGGTCCCGGCGGGGAATATCTGTTCTATAATGTCATGCCGGTCCAGGATGCTGATGACGACGGCTATTTGAATGACGAGGATAACTGTCCGGTCGATTATAATCCCGGACAGGAGGATATCGATAACGACGGCGTGGGCGATCTCTGTGACAACTGTGTCAACGACTACAATCCTGATCAGGGCGATGTCAATCTAAACGGGATCGGTGATGTGTGCGATCCGGATGCCGACAGTGACGGTATACCCAATGAAACCGATAATTGCTGGCTGGTCGGCAATGTGGGGCAGGATGATAATGATGAGGACAGCGTAGGCAACGCCTGCGATAACTGCCCGGATACGCCCAATCCGGAGCAGGGTGATGTCAACGGTGATGGTGTCGGTGATGCCTGCGACGGCGAGGTTCATATAACCGGGGACGAGCCGCCCGACGGATATTACAGCTACAATTACTTTTATCAGCTCGAGGGTGTGGGCGGTACACCGCCTTACGACTGGAGCCTTGTGTTCGGCGCCCAGATACCTTACGGATGTATGTTCAATGGAGGCGAGATTGGCACTATTACGGGACAGCCGATCTTCGTTTCGACCTTTGTCTTCAAAGTGCAGATGATTGATTCCAGCGATCCGCCGCTGATTGATACAGGAGTTTTCGTTATCACGATTCATGATCCTGATTCAATCTGCTTCGATGAAGATGCTGATGGTTTCGGTGATCCCGGTCATGAAGATAACGAATGTCCGCTCGACAACTGCCCGACTGCATATAATCCGGAACAGCTCGATGATGACGGCGACAGTATGGGGAATATATGCGATCCATGTCCTCTGGATGTCGAGAATGATGCCGATCAGGACAGCGTATGCGAAAGCGAGGACAACTGTCCCAACACGTATAACCCGGATCAGCTTGACGGCGATGAAGACGGTATCGGCGATGCATGTGAGGGTATGTGCGGCGATGCCAACTCGGACGATCAATGTAATGTTTCCGACGCTGTCTTTGTGATTAACTATGTCTTTATCGGAGGTGATCCGCCCGATCCAATGCATACCGGCGATACCAACTGCGACGGCAATGTTAATGTCAGTGATGCGGTTTGGATTATCAATTATGTGTTTATCGGCGGCAGCAGTCCCTGCGATACGGACGGTAACGGCGAACCTGACTGTTAGAAAAGATTATTAGCCAATATATAAAGCCCGTTCGTCAATTCCGAACGGGCTTTCTTTATTTAATGCACGTTATTCAATAAGCTAAGTAGTCCCGGGTGTTATCATCCATTGCAGCGTCCACTTCTTATCCTCGTCCTGCTCCAGGCAGAAGATCGTGGCAGTGTGTGGATCGAAAAACTCATCGCCCTTTTCCTTGCCCAACAGATGTGTCGCCAGACGAGCAACATGAGGCAAATGACCCACAACCGCGACATCCCCGTCAAACTCGCCCCCGTTCAGACGGTCAATCCAGATTTTGGGATCATCCATTGGCTTAAGGCCCTCAGCCTCCTCTGGCTTCGAATCCGAATTGATGTGTTCCGCCAGAAGTTCAGCAGTCTCTTCCGCACGCGTCTTGCCGCTGTGGAAAATATTTTTTATACCCTGCATGCCCCTGTCTGCGGCAAGGGAGCCGGTCTGCTTGATCTCCTGACGGCCGATTTCTGTCAGCGGCCTATTGGGATCTGCTTCTTTGGATTTGGCCTCTGCGTGTCTTACAATGTAAATTCTCATAATCAATTATCCCCTTTGCTAACACATCCTAAGTTATGTCAGCGTAAAGCTTTATGCTAAGATAATATAATCTCTGATTAATTCAAGTCATTTGAGAAAAATGTATTGATGTGATATAGTTCAAGAAAACGCAAGATCAAAAAAACTGTATTAACAGCAAGAACTATTTCTTCATTACAAAAGCATTCAACGAAAAAAGGGCAGATTATTTTGCAGGGGGCAATTTATAAATTATTGACAAAGCCCGAAAAATAGATTATGGTTGATATCTTTTAGAGAGGGTCTTTAATGATTTATTCAATGACAGGATACGGGCGGGCCGAGTGTGAGAATAAAGGGCGCCGGATTTTAATCGAGATTAACTCGCTTAACAATCGTTACTGCGAGGTCATGATCAGGCTGCCCAAAACCCTTTCGCATCTGGAATCATCATTAAAAGAGATAGTGCTGGAGAAAGTCAGGCGCGGCAAAGTAATAATTATTGTCAATATTGAGGAGTCGGCAGAGTCTCTGGCCGCCAGGCTGCAACTGAATAAGGATGCTGCCCGGATGTATCATAAGATCTTTTCTACTCTGAAGGATGAGCTGAATCTTCCGGGTGAAATCGATATCAACCATTTTGTGGGGCTTAATGATCTGATTCAGCCTTCCGAAGAGGAAATCGACGAAGATAAACTCAAAAACGAAATAATCTCCTGCCTCAAGCCGGCTCTGGAAGATTTTATGAAGATGCGTGCGGCTGAAGGCAAAAAGCTTATGGAGGATATTACCAGGCATATAGATAAAATCGAGCAGTCGATGCTCGAAGCCGAGGCCTCGGCTAAATCCAATATTCGTTTATATCATGAAAAATTAGAGGCAAGATTAAAGGAACTTTTGGCGGAGGTACCTGTATCCGAGGAGATGGTGGCCAATGAAGCGGCTGTTGTTGCGGATAAATCCGATATTACCGAGGAATGTGTGCGAATCAAAAGCCATCTGGAGATGTTTCGTGGCGCTTACGAATCGGATGAGCCGATTGGCAAGAAGATGAATTTTATACTTCAGGAGCTGTACCGCGAGGCCAATACGATCGGTTCCAAATCTGTTTCGCCTGAGATATCCAAAAGTGTTATTAAGATGAAGGAAGAGATCGAGAAGGTTAGAGAGCAGGTTCAGAATCTGGAATAAATGTCTGTGCGCGGGAAATACATCAAAGGCCCCATGCTGGTGGTGATATCGGCGCCCTCGGGGGCGGGCAAGACCACGATCTGCCGTGAAATACTCAACCGCCATAACCATATAAAGATGTCGGTATCCGCCACAACCCGTCCAAAAGCAAAGGGCGAGCGCGAAGGCCGGGATTATTTTTTCATGAAAAATAAAGAATTTGAAACAAAACTGGAAAAAGGCTGGTTTGTGGAATGGGCTAAGGTTTACGGCCATTATTACGGTACTCCTGTGGAACAGGTGGAAAGGCATCTGGCCAAAAAGAGGGTTGTTTTGTTCGATATTGATGTGCAGGGCGGACGCTCGATCAAAAGTTCTTATCCTGATGCAGTAACGATTTTTATACTTCCGCCAACGATCAGCGAGCTTAAACGTAGACTTAAAACAAGGAAACGTGATACAAAAGAAGAAATCGATAAAAGGCTGAATCACGCATTAAAGGAAATCGAAATGCGGACGAAATATGATTACACGGTGGTTAATAGAGATGTTGACGCGGCGATCAGCCAGGTTGAATCTATATTGGAAGCAGAATCATTGAAAACATCCAGGAATATAATAAAAAAGTTTTAGCCATTTCCATGGGAGGATCAAAGTGGCACATATCAAATTAGATGAAATCGATAAGGTGATCAGCAACCGCTACGCCGCGGTTATTGCCGCCGCCAAACGTGCCCGGCAGATCAATGCCGACCGGGTTGCCAAGCTTGAACTGATGCCGGAAAACGATGAAATCGACATCGATCCGCGAAAAGTAACAACGCGTGCGATCGAGGAGCTAATTGACGGGACGACGAAGATTGAGCGTTAAGAAGAAGAAAAAGACAACCAAGCCGAGAGCAAAGAAGACGGCAAAAGCCAAAGCGGCTACCGATCTTCTGGTGGTGGAGTCGCCCACCAAGACCAAGACGCTCAAGAAGTTTCTGGGAAGAAAGTATAAGATTATGGCCACAAAGGGCCATATCATAGACCTTCCCAAGAGCAAACTGGGCGTGGACGTCGAAAACGATTTCGATCCGAATTACATGGTCATCAGGGGCAAGAAGAAGGTGATTGATGAGATCGCCAAAGAGGCCAAAAAATCCGGCAAAGTCTATCTCGCTCCCGACCCCGACCGTGAGGGAGAAGCGATCGCATATCATCTGCATTCTCGTCTCAGCGGAGTCAACGACAATATCTATCGCGTGACCTACAACGAGCTTACGAAAACCGCAGTCAAAAAGGCGCTCGATGAGGCCGGTCCTATCGATGATGACAAGGTCATGGCCCAGCAGGCGCGGCGCATACTCGACCGTCTGGTGGGATATAAGATTTCACCGATTCTCTGGAAGACCGTATTGCGCGGATTATCTGCCGGACGAGTGCAGTCGGTGGCGCTGAAAATCCTCTGTGCCCGTGAAGATGAAATAGACAAATTCGAGCCCGAGGAATACTGGAAGGTAAAAGCAGAGCTTTTATCCGGTGAGAAAAATAAATTTAATGCCATGCTGCATAAAATCGACGGAGAGGATTTCAAGATCGGTTCCGAAAAGGAATCGGATCAGGTATGTGGTGAAATAAGGCAACAGGAATTTGCGATATCTTCTGTCAAGAAAGAGAAAAAGAAAAGAAATCCCTACCCGCCGTTTATAACTTCAACCATGCAGCAGGATGCCTCCAATCGTCTGCGGTTCGCCCCGCAAAAAACCATGTACGTGGCGCAGCAGCTTTATGAGGGTATCGATTTGGGCAAGGCCGGTTCAGTCGGCCTGATTACATATATGCGGACCGACTCCGTGCGTCTTTCAAACGAGGCGCTGGGCATGGCCCGAAACTTTATCAAGGAACGCTTTGGAGACAAATATCTGCCCGATTCGCCGCGTGTCTACAAATCCAGAAAATCCTCCCAGGAAGCGCATGAGGCGATTCGGCCGACCTCTCTGGAATACCATCCGGATGAGATCAAGCAGTTTTTAAGTCGCGATCAGTACCGTCTCTATAATCTTATATATTCCAGATTCGTTGCCTCGCAGATGGTCCCTTCGATTTATGATAATATTTCGGTTGAAATAGAGGCGGGCAAGTATCTTTTCCGCGTCAGCACCTCGCAGCTCGCATTTGACGGCTTCCAGAGGGTATACAAGATTTCCAACGGCAACGGCAAAAATGGTGATGATGAGTCTCAGGTTCTGCCTGAACTGGAAGAAGGGCAGAAGGTGAAGCTGGAGGAGCTTTTCCCAACCCAGCATTTCACGAAGCCTCCTCCGCGATTCTCCGAGGCCAGCCTGGTTCGTGAGCTTGAGCAAAACGGTATCGGCCGTCCCTCGACCTACGCGCAGATTATTTACACTCTGAAAAACAGGAAATATGTCAATACCGAGAAACGTGCACTTATCCCGACCGAATTGGGGCGCACGGTTAACGGCATACTGAAAGAACATTTTTCGCACATATTCAATATAGAATTTACCGCTCATATGGAAGACGAACTGGACAAGATCGAAGAGGGCCGCGATAAATGGGTAGATGTGCTGAGGGAGTTTTACGCTCCGCTTTCAGATACTCTTGATGAAATCGAGCCGAAGCTGAAGGAGATTAAGGCCCAGACTCAGGAAGAAACCGACGAGGTCTGCGAGAAATGCGGTTCGCCCATGGTTATCAAGTGGGGACGTAACGGCAAATTCCTGGCGTGCAGCGCCTATCCCGAATGCAAGAACACCAAGCCTTTAAACGGCGAAAACGGTATTGAGGAACTCGACCGCGACTGCCCCAAATGCGGCAATAAACTCGTCCTGCGCAGCGGACGTTTCGGACGCTTTATAGCGTGCAGTACATATCCCGACTGCGATTACACCGAGGCGGTTTCGACCGGAGTCAAATGTCCGCGTGAAGGCTGTGAAGGTGAGCTGGTGGAAAGACGTACTCGCCGCGGCAAAATATTCTACGGATGTTCGAAATATCCCAAATGCGATTATGCGGTCTGGAACAAACCGGTCAAGAAGGAATGCCCATCCTGCGGCCATTATTTCATGCTCGAGAAAAATACCAAAAAAGACGGCTTGCATTTTAAATGTCCGGAATGTAACTTTGTGGAGAAAGTAGAGGAAGAGGAGACGGCCGAAAGGCTGGAAAATGCCGTTAAGTAAAAAACATCTCGAGCAGTTTATTGAATACCTTAAAAGCGAAAAGAATTATTCTCCCCAAACCCTTATAGCATACCGCAAGGATATCTCCGCCTTTCAGGATTTCTTCCGGAAGCAAAACCTGACCCAAACCCGTCTTGACAAAGAATTTTCCGATAATTTCAGGATGTTTCTTCACTACCTGCGTTCCAGGGAAATCAGTAACAGATCGATTGCACGAATGCAGTCGGCGCTTAAGAGCTATTTCAAATTCCTGCACCAGACTAAGATGCTAAAGAGCGACTGGGGCTCGCGTATAAAACGGGTCAAATATTCCAAACCTCTGCCTGAAGTAGCCTCGAGAGATCAGATCGCCGAGATGCTCGAACTTCCTACCGGCGACAGTCTGCAGGAAAAACGGGACCGTGCGGTAATGGAACTGTTTTATTCGACTGGTATGCGCCTGGCAGAGCTGGCCGGGCTTTCATCCTCGAATCTGGATTTGAACGCGGGCATGCTGCGGGTAATCGGCAAGGGCAATAAGGAACGCGTGGTGCCGATAGGAAAGATTGCGCTTCAGAGCCTGAAGGAGTATATCGAAAAGCGGGATCAGGAGCTTGATAGATACGATGCCGATGCGGTCTTTCTGAACCGTCAGGGTAAACGTCTGACCGCACGGTCGATCGCACGAATAGTGCGCAAGTATTCCTCGGCCTCGGGACTTATGAAGAAGTTCTCGCCGCATTCATTCCGGCATGCATTCGCCACACATCTATTGGACGGCGGCGCCGATCTCTCGGCGGTCAAGGAGCTTTTGGGACATGCCTCACTTTCGACCACGCAGATTTATACCCATGTCTCACTGGAACGTTTAAAGGAAGTGTATAAGAAATCTCATCCGCGAGCATAAAAGGAGCATTTATGATATATCATGCCACAACGATTCTTGGAATCCTGCATAACGGCAAGGCGGCTATTGCCGGTGACGGTCAGGTTACTCTTGAAGATACGGTAATGAAGAAAAGCGCCAATAAGATTCGTAAACTCGACGATGATAATATTCTGGCTGGATTTGCGGGTACCGCCGCCGATGCCTTTACCTTATTTGGACGTTTCGAGGGCAAGATCGAGGAGTTTGGCGGCAATCTGCCGCGCGCCGCGGTGGAGCTTGCCAAGGAATGGCGCACAGATAAGTACCTGCGCCGCCTGGAGGCGCTTCTGGTGGCGCTGAATAAGAATCACGCTCTGGTGATTTCCGGCGATGGTGATGTTATCGAGCCGGATGACGGGATTGTGGCTATCGGCTCAGGCGGGCCGTATGCTCTGGCGGCCGCGAGGGCATTGATGCAGAACACACGCATGAATGCCGAGAAGATTGCCCATAAATCGCTCGAGATCGCGGCTGAAATTTGTATTTATACCAATGATAATATAACGGTTGAAACTTTATGATTAGTGCCGGGCGTATCTCCCGATGCGCCCGGTGGACGCGGCGCACGAGGAGAGGCTGTCCCAAAAGAATGATTTTTCTGAAGTTCTGTCAGTTCACACTCCCGTCTTTGACGGAACTATTCGATACTATTTATACAATAATTATATTATTTCCTCTAAGCTTGTGATTATGCCAAAGAAGATCGCAATCATAGCCGGACCGCTTCTGGCTCTAATAATTATCCTCTTCTTCGACCTTGATCCTGATAACAGGGCTATTACGCATACAGCCGCGGTTGCGGTCTGGATGGCGGTCTGGTGGATTACCGAGGCAATCCCGATTGCAGCTACGGCGCTTTTACCGGTAGCGCTCTTCCCGCTTCTGGGCGTGGCCGAGGGGCGTGAGATCGCTACAAAGTACTTCAACCATATTATCTTCCTTTTCATGGGCGGTTTCATAATCGCACTGGCCTTGCAGAGATGGAATCTGCATAAGCGAATCGCGCTCAAGATCATGCTGATAATCGGCACCAGCCCCTCGCGGATCATTCTCGGCTTCATGGCGGCCTCGTTCTTCCTCTCGATGTGGATTTCAAATACCGCTACTGTGATGATGATGCTTCCGATTGCAATGGCTGTCATAGCCAGGCTGGAGGACAGCTTCGAAAAGCGCGGGGTGGATAAGGTCGCCACCAGTTTGCTTCTGGGAACAGCCTATGCATCCTCAGTGGGCGGTATGGCAACCCTGATAGGCACCCCGCCAAATCTTGCATTCGCAAAAATTTTCGAGGAGACCTTCCCCCAGGCGCCAGAGATATCATTTGCCGGCTGGATAATATTCTCTTTGCCGATATCATTGGTGTTCTTCTTTATC
>WJIM01000371.1 GCA_014730285.1 Candidatus Zixiibacteriota bacterium | reverse complement strand
GACGAGATGCGTATTGTCCGCCATGACCAGCGCTATCAAAACGGAAAAAACTCCAATGGCTGATTTTATAAATGCACTTACCAATCCCGATCTGCCATTCCTGCGTTACGCCCTGATTGCGGGTGTGCTTTCCAGCTTCGCACTGGGCATGGTGGGGACGTATGTTGTCACACGAAGGATCAGCTACATAGCAGGGGCAATCGCTCATTCGGTGCTGGGCGGAATCGGGGCGGCATTGTATTTACAGCACAAAGCGGGCTGGACCTGGTTCGACCCGATAATCGGGGCCTTGATTGCCGCAGTGTTTTCCGCTGTGGTGATCGGTCTGGTAAGCCTGTATGCCCGTCAAAGAGAAGATACGGTAATCGGCTCGATCTGGGCGGTGGGTATGGCTATGGGTGTGCTTTTTATTGCCAAAACTCCAGGTTATATCGATCCCATGAGTTATCTGTTTGGCAATATTCTATTGATTTCCGGCACGGATTTATGGCTGATAATCGCGCTTGATGCGCTGGTACTTGGTGTCGGTATAATTTTCTACAATAAATTTCTGGCGGTTTGTTTTGACGAGCAGTTTGCGCGGTTGAGGGGAGTTAATGTCGCCTTTTATTATTTACTGCTGCTGATACTGATTGCCCTGACTGTAGTATTGATGGTGATGATT
Source organism: Candidatus Zixiibacteriota bacterium (assembly GCA_014730285.1). GTDB lineage: Bacteria > Zixibacteria > MSB-5A5 > JAABVY01 > JAABVY01 > JAABVY01. The sequence goes on along the minus strand of WJIM01000371.1, from coordinate 17,692 downwards.
GTGGGGATAATTCTGGTGATCGCTCTTCTTACTATACCGGCGGCTATTTCCGGCATGTTTTCTCGTCAGTTGTGGCAGATTATGATCTTCTCCACGGTGCTCTGCATCTTTTTCACGGTTGCAGGTTTGGGTATCAGCTATAATCTGGATTTTCCCACCGGCTCTACTATAATAGTCCTGGCCGGTGTAGTCTATCTGCTGATTCTGGCATTCAATCTGATTGCCAAAAAGCGCCTGACCTAATCCAAATTAGTCAGCTTATTTTTCCTCGTCATCCAGCTTTTTGACCTCGCGCAAAAATCCCAATGGGCTCATTGACTGAGCCATCTTGAGAATCTCATCCATACGCTCGGTATCATCCTCGAACTTCTTTTTCATCCTGGTCTCATAAGCATCCTTGAGGGATTTCAGAAGATCATCGAGATCGTACGGTTTGGAGAGGTAGCTGAATGCTCCCAGCTTTGTCGATTCCACTGCGGAATCTATCGAACCATGCCCGGTCAGGATTATAACCTCGAGATATTTGTGCTCCTTCTTTAGGATCTCGAGCACTTCGATACCGTTCATCCCCGGCATCTTCAAATCGAGAATTGCCAGATCGAAACCGCCGGTTCTGGCCGCTTCAACAGCATCCTTTCCGCTAGTCGCCTTTGTGACATCAAAGCCGCGTAACTCCAAACGCTCGGCTATTGATTCGAGGAATTTCACCTCATCGTCGCAGATCAGTAATTTGATTTTGTCAGCCATTATATTCCTTCCTTCTTTTTTGTCTAAAATCCAATAAAGTGCCAGTATCCGAAAAAGACCCAAACCCAGAGAACTATGAATGAAAGTACCAGGACCGCGGCGCCATGTTTCAGGAAGTCCGAAAGTTTGACAAGCTGCTCGCCGGTTACCGGATCCTTTGCCAGCGTATATGCGATAGCATTGTTCGGGGTTCCGATAATCATCATGTGTGCAAAGGATGATGCAAAGGCTGTGGCAAAGCCTACCATCCAGGGATGTGTGCCGGAGATCTTTGCCATCGGTACGGTTATCGGACCTATGGCCGAGACGGTGGCGCCATCGCTCATGAAATTGGTAGCGACGCCCGTAAAGACGCTGGTTGCCATAGCCAGGCCCTCTCCCGATTTGAAGAAATCGGGCAAAATATTAACGAAACTGTCGGCCAGGTAGAGCGCTCCTCCCGATACTGCCAGGCCCTTGCCAAGCGCTGCGGCGCTGGCATAGAGGGCCACGACATCCCAGGGAATGGAAGCGATATCCTTCCAGCGTAAAATTCGAAATATATTCAATATTACAATGCATAGAATCACAGGGCCGCCCATGCCCAGGAAATTACTGGATGTTATCCAGAGAATTATCAGCACTACCAGTACAGCCGCTGTGATATATTCATTTTTATTCATGGGGCCGATTTTATCCGAGGCTTCCCTTACCAGAGCGGAAACATTTACATTCTTTAGTACAATTTTTTTCCTGAACATGAAGAAGAAATAGGCAGCGATGACCAGACCCATAACAGGGACGAACGGCAGGCCGTAAATAACCCATTCACCGAATGAGGGCGCGATGCCGTAATCGGAGAGAATTCCCAGCATGACTGCATTTCTGCCTCCTGCTGCGGGAGAACCCGGGCCTCCGCAGTTAGCGGCATAGCACAGAGCCAGCGCGAACATCACGGCCAAGTAGCGGTCTTTCTTTACACCTGCAGCTCTTATCGATGTTACATATACCATCATAAAGAGCGGCATCACGAATGCTATCAGGGCATGTTCGGAAACAAAGGAACAGGCCATACCGAAAAGCGGCAAAAATATAAAGAGCAGGCGCGGGATTGTTTTGGCAGGGCCTAACAATAGAAGACCGATTCGCCTGTCAAGACCGGTTTTGGTGATGGCATTGGAAATAGCCAGCACGCCGAATATGAATATGACAGCATCCTTGGCATAGGCCTGGGCAACATCATCCGGCTTCAGGACGCCGAAAAAGTACATGAAAATTCCCACCGACAGTGCGGTTACGCCAATCGGCACCGCACCTGAGGCCCAGAACAGCGCCGCCAGAACCAGTATGCCCAGCATGACCTTGGCCTTGAACGCCACCTGTTTGGGCTCGAGTGGTTCTTTTATCTTATCCCCGTCTTCGGTTGTAACCGTCTTTTGCATCCCCGAATAGCGGCTGTAGTACTCCGCAACATTTTCGTCCTGCTGCATTTTACGATAGCTGGCATAGCCGGCATTTAAATCCTGGCTTACATCTCCGGTTTTTTCCCAGGACAAGAGGGAAACCATGCGGTCGGGCGCGGGGGTGAATGCTATCAGCGCAAACAGGATGATTCCCAGGATTATTATGCCCGGCCTGGTGTTATGCGATCCCTTGAGCCATTTCCAGATCGAGCCCTTTTCGACATAGGCGATTTCATGCCGCGCCATAGCATGGAGCTTATCCTCGCGGGCGTTTTCGATTGTCCTTACAAGATTGTCAAGGTCAGCAGGTTTTTCGAGATATGCATAGGCCTCCAGCTTGCCGGTTTCCATGGCCGAGCGCATACTGCCATGCCCGGTCAGCATAATAACCGGCAGGGCGGGACGGAATCCTCTGATATCCGCCAGCACTTCCTCCCCGTTCATGTCCGGCATCTTGCGGTCGAGAATTACTACGTCTATATCCGAATCATTTCGGGTAACCTTGATTGCATCGGTGCCGTTGTCGAGGGCAATGACATCATAGCCGCGCAATTCAAGGCGCTTTTTAAGCATCTCCCGAAATTTATCTTCATCATCGACAATTAGCAATTTTGGCATATTCTGCCTCCCGCGCTTGTATTGCAAGCTGTATAAATCTCAAAAATTCTTGTCTTTTGCATCTGCTATTATCCCGGCTTAAGTGGAAGTATGATAGTAAATTCACTTCCTTTGCCTACGGTTGAATCAACCTTTATCTCGCCTCCCAGGCTTTTTATTATACCGTAACTGACAGAAAGTCCCAGACCGGTGCCTTTACCAACTTCCTTAGTCGTGTAAAAGGGAATGAACAATTTTTCCATATCCTCGGGTTTTATTCCTTTGCCGGTATCGTTTATTGAAATCCTTACTTTGTTATTATTCATTCCGGTTGAAATGGATATCTGTCCCGCCTGACCCTCGAGCGCATCAACCCCGTTGTTGATAATATTCAGGATTACCTGCTGGAGCTGATTGCTGTCGGTCATGACCGGCGGAATGTCGGACGAGTATTTCTTTTCGATTTCAATATTCGAGACCCGCATCTCCCGCACCAAAAGGCCGTCCACAACGCCGTCGATGATTTCATTGATATTATGAGTCTTGAGCTCCACATCGGACTTCCGCACGAACCGCAGCAATTTGTGTGTGATATCGCGGCACCTGAATACCGAGCTCTGGATTGAATTGAGATGTTCCTTAAGTCTTTCAGGGTCCATACTTTCGCCAAATTCAGGGTCCATATAATCTTTTATAAGTCCGGCCTCTTCGTTAATTATGGCCAGCGGATTATTTATCTCATGTGCTATTCCAGCGGCGAGCTCTCCGACCGAGGCCAGCTTGGAGGCATGTTCGAGCTGGGCACGAGTGCGGTCGGTCTCCATCTGCATCTCAACCAGTTTATTTGCCCTGAAGGCTATTACCAGGATAATCAGGATTATCATTGAGGCTGCGATGATATAGATTCGAAGATTAAAGCCGGAGAAAAATTCCTGCTTCTCATCATCCGAGGGCTGTACGATCAACGCCCAGTCTGCCAGGCGCAGCCATGAATAGGCGTATGTTATCCGGGATCCCTCAATTTTGACGTTCTCCGCCCCTAAGCGCGGATTTTGCGGAGGGACTATTGAGGATGTCTCAAGAGGAGTGCCTATATGCGGAGTGACAAGCTGGTAGTAACCGTCCTCATTTACAATAGAAATAAAAACCTCGTTGGCGCCCTCGAGGCTGCGCATATACTCGTAGATATTCCCGGGATCGAGGGAAGCTCGCAAGACGATTTCCTCACTGCCTATGTTCCGGCTGACCGCGATTGTGAAATGCGGGATTTGACGAAAACCGAGATATATATCGGTAATAATAAATCGCTTTTCCCCCTCCCTGAGCCTTTGGAACCAGTCCTCGGAGCTGTAGTCGACTTTTTCGAGGGATGGGTAGGGGCCGGCATAGGCTGTTTGGATGCCGGATGAGTCGAAATAGCCTATATCTATAAAGCTCTGACTATTCATCTTCAATCTTTCCAGATAGATTTGAAGATTCGATGATGTTGGCGGATGCTGGAAGCGGGGATCGTCAATAAGATTATCGAGGTTCACAATTCTTTCAGAGAGAAATAGGTTCAGGGTGTTGGATTGATTTTCGGCGATGGCCGTCAGATGGAGACGACGGCTTTCGGATACCAACGCATTGTATTGGATGCTGAAGAAGATGATAAGGACTATCAGCGGACCAAGATAGAATAAAAGCAACCGGATTATCTGCTTCCGCTTTAAATCCTTGTAATGATCCCTGTTAAAGGGAAGAGATTCCGCCAAAGAATCTGTGTTTTTGCCTGACTTAGCTACCATCCACACCCCAGACCACGCCTGACTATGCGGGTGGAATCCTCATTAGTTACGGTATCACGCGACAAACTGCCATTGCAAAAATACAATTTTCGGAATGGTTGTCAATGATAATCGGTTTGAGTTCGTGAAAAAATGCACAAGCTATGTCTAATTACTCTATCTTATAAAGCCTCGGATTTGCTGAATAAACACGTTAATGGACCTGTCGTTAAGTGTATAAATTGCAAAATTTGCTTGACTTATAAGGTAAAAATTGTCTTAAATCTATATAGGAGAACACAATAAAAGGAAGCGGGGAGTTTATTGCAGAGCTCTTAAGGGAATATAAATGGAATATCTGAATCAATTTTTTGACAGTATTAAGCCGATTTTACCCTCCTGGGCAGCAGTTATAGGTGTAATTATCGGATTATTTCTAATCCGCCATTTCATCCAGCGGCATTACTCAAAAGTGCCGGGGCTCAAATTCAGGAGCCAGATTATCACTCTGATTCTCGTGGTTTTGGGTACGGTCATTGTAATTCTACTCCTGCCCATTAAGGATACCTCCAAGGGCCAGCTTTTGAGCCTTCTGGGTATCCTGCTTAGCGCTATTATCGCCTTGTCATCAACGACATTTATCGGTAATGCCATGGCGGGCTTGATGCTTCGGGCGATCAAGAGCTTCCGCCCGGGAGACTTCATCAGCACCGGGGATTATTTCGGACGTGTCTCCGACCGGGGATTATTTCATACCGAAATCCAGACAATCGACAGCGACCTTACGACTATGCCGAACATGTATTTGGTAACTAATCCGGTAAAGGTTGTCAGGTCCTCCGGCACCATTATCTCGGCTGATGTGTCTTTGGGTTATGATGTTTCCCGCACAAAGGTGGAAAATTTGCTGCTGAAGGCTGCGGAAGAGGCTGAGCTCGAGGAGCCGTTTATGCATGTCATCGATCTGGGTGATTTTTCGGTTACTTATCGTATCTCCGGCCTTCTGAAAGATGTCAAACATCTTATCTCAGCCCGTTCCAGACTACGGAAGATGATGCTCGACGTTTTGCAGAAAAACGGTGTCGAAATTGTCTCGCCGACATTCATGAATACCCGGGCCATGCCCGAGGATGTAAAGGTTATGCCCGATGCGACGCCAACTGATGGCGCTGCCGCATCTGAGGCTATGCCCGAGCCGGAGAAGCTGGTCTTTGAAAAAGCGGATGAGGCCGAGTCGGTTGAGAAACTGCATGAGACCTATGAGAAGCTCGGGAAGGAAATGGAAAGACTGAAAGAAAGTATCGATATAGCCGGTGATGAGGCTGATGTTGAGAATATGAAAGGGCTTTTGAAACGAATGGAAGACCGCAGGGAAAATATTGCTGCGATTCTGAAAAGAAAAGAAGAAGAGAAAAAGGATAAATAGAATTTCAAAAAATGGGCGCAGATAACAGGATAATTACGAAATGACTCGCTTGATAAAAAAACATTCCAAATCAAAAGGGCTTAAGCCAGGCGCGGTTGTCTATGTCGGTGAACAAAGGACAGAGAAAGTTACCATCGACATCATAGATTACAACGAAACCGAGCTTGAAGAAAAACGGCTTGAAAAGATCGAAGATTGTTTTGAGTTTAAGGACTCCTCGACCGTGACCTGGATCAATATAAACGGTATTCACGATGTTTCGAATATCGAAAAGCTAGGCGAGCATTTTGGCATACATGCTTTGAATCAGGAGGATATCGCTAATACCGGCCATCGTCCCAAGTTCGAGGACAGCGGGGAGTATATATTCATTACCATGAAAATGCTTAATCCCAAGTCCGAGGATGGTATTGAGTCGGAGCAGGTCAGCATTGTATTCGGTAAAAACTATGTCATCTCATTTCAGGAGAAAGAAGGGGATGTTTTCGATCATGTACGCGAGAGAATCCGCAAGACCAAACCGCGTGTGCGCTTTATGGGAGCGGATTATCTGGCCTATGCCTTGATAGATGCAATCGTGGATAACTATTTTGTGGTGCTGGAGAAAATCGGAGACACAGTTGAAGAGCTTGAAGATGAACTTGTTTCGAATCCGGAACACGAGGATCTGGAAACTATTTATGCTCTGAAACGTCAAATGGTATTCATACGCAAGGCAATCTGGCCTTTGCGCGAGGTTGCCGGGTCGATGGACAGGACAGAATCTGAGTTGGTACACGATTTCACAAAGCCGTATCTGCGCGATTTGTATGAGCATATAATTCAGGTTATAGATACGGTCGAAACTTTTCGGGATATGATCTCGGGACTTCTGGATATCTATCTTTCCAGTATTAGCAACCGCATGAACCAGGTCATGAAGGTACTCACTATTATTGCAACTATTTTCATTCCCCTTGGCTTTCTGGCCGGAGTTTACGGCATGAATTTCGATACCTCGGCCAGTCCGTTCAATCTGCCGGAACTCAGTCTTCGTTACGGTTATATATTCTTCTGGATGGCCGTGCTTATTATAGGTATCGGCCTTTTGATCTTTTTCCGCCGAAAGAAATGGCTTTGAAATTTCCGCACCCATATAAAATAAGAATATCAAGCACATATTTTTTATTAAAGGAGGCATCATGGATTTACAGGAATTATGGGAAATAGTAAAATTGTGGCTGATTAATCATGGATTAAGGATATTGTTGATTTTAATCCTGATGCTAATCGCCATGAAAGTGGTTAGGGTATTTTCGAGAAAGATATTCGATCAGTTTCGAGGCGAGGATGCCGGAGTTGAAATGAGGAAACGTGCGGATACATTAAGCGGCATCATACAATTCATCATGGGACTCGTGGTAATGATAATTGCCGTCATTATGATCCTGGGCGAATTCGGCATACAGATCGGGCCGATTCTGGCCGCCGCCGGTATTGTAGGTGTGGCAATCGGCTTCGGGTCGCAGTATCTTGTGCAGGATGTGATCAGCGGATTCTTTATTCTCTTGCAGGATCAGATTCGTGTCGGTGATGTGGTTATAATCGGAGGAAAGGGCGGCCTGGTGGAAAAGGTAAGCCTCAAAAATACGGTACTGCGAGATCTCTCAGGCAATGTGCACTTCATCCGTAACGGGACAATTGATGTAGTTACCAACATGACCAAGGATTTCTCGCAGTATGTTTTTGAAATCGGGGTGGCTTATCGTGAAAATGTCGATGAGGTAATCGAGATCGCCAAGGCGGTTGACGAAGACCTTCGCAATGATGATAAATATAAGGATGATATCCTTGAGCCGCTCGAGGTTCTGGGATTGGATAAATTTGCCGATTCGGCTCTTATAATCAAGGCCCGCACCAAGACCAAGCCGATTAAGCAATGGCGTGTGGCGCGTGAATTCAATCGCAGATTAAAGATTGCCTTCGATGAAAAAGGCATAGAGATACCCTTCCCGCATGTTACCCTTTACATGGGCGAGGATAAGAAAGGCGTGGCGCCCCCGATGCATGTCAAATTGATGGGCAGGGAAGAGGCCGCCGCATAATCGATATAAAAAATGGGGATCGGATTTTCCGATCCCCATTTTAATCTATTCATCTTCAGGTTTCAATCCGCTATAATCGATTTCAATCGGCGGCGGATCGCCTCCGGGACCTTTGAGATAGTGATCCATCCAGCGGAAGAGCCTCAGATTGGTATCATACCTTGCCGCAGCCTTGCCCGTACCGTGCCCTTCATCCTGGTAGAAAATCAGCCTGACCGGGACATTGCCGTGGGTCTTCAAATAGCGGTAAAGCTCCATTGATTGGCTGGGATGAACCCTGGTATCGTCCTCGCCGTGCATAATAAGAAGCGGTGTGCGTCCCTTGCCGGCGTGATAAATCGGGCTCTGCTCCAGATACCACTGCCATTTCTCCCAGGGCCAGAACTGGGCGTGAATGTAGTACATCTCCATAGGGATATCGGTCGTGCCGAATTTGGATATCAAATCGGAAACGCCGACTCTCATAACACCGGCTGCAAAATGTTCTGAAAGTGCGGTCGAGCACCAGGCGGTGGCATATCCGCCGTAAGAACCGCCGGTAACGCCGACTTTGTCTTTGTCCACAAGGCCGATTTCCGCGAGATGGTTGACAGCGTCAACAACATCATCGAATTCCCTGCCGGCGTAATCTGCCTGACCCATCTCAGAAAACTCAATGCCCCTGCCGGTACTTCCGCGATAATTGGGATAGAAGACCATATAGCCCTTGGCTGCGCCTACCTGTCCGGGACCGGAGTACCATGTCAGCCAGCCGTCGGTGTTGTGAGATTCCGGGCCGCCATGAACATAGACAATCAGCGGATAACGCTGGCCCTCAACCTCATCTGACGGATGGATCAGCATACCGTAAAGCTCGAGTCCGTCACGGGCATTGTACTGCACAACTTCCTGCTTTCCGAATTCGAGATCGTCCAGCCAGGGATTGCTGTTAGTTAAGCGTTTTGGATCATCGCCATTAATCCGATAATGGAATACCTCGCCGGGGTGAGTTGGGGCATCTCCCAGCAGAACGACATCCTGCCTATTCTCCGAAAGCTTCAAATAGTCAAAGACGGGGCGTTTATCCGATACCAGGATTTTCTGGACGGTGCCTTTTGTATTAATCGTGCCTATAACCGAGTGTACGTTTTTGTGTTCGAGGTAGAGAATCGTCTTGCTGTCGATCCAGAAGATATCCCTGACATGACCGTCAATGTCTGTCATTACCGGCTGAAGCTCGCGGCCCTCGGCATCGAGCATATAGATTTCGCCTTCCTTGGGATCGTGAATATCGCTGCCACTGATAATCGCAAGATGTTTGCTGTCCGGGCTCCATACTATATCACCCAGCTTGCCGATATTATCGAATTTATAGATAATCCCGCCGGTTTCGACATCAACCGTAGTCACCTTCTGATACATATAGGCGTCATCTATAAGCGGCGTCTGCGCAAGCGCCATAGCCAGGCTGTTGCCGTCGGGACTCCAGGTTATATCGGAAGCAGTTCCGGGAAGATCGAGTTTTCTGGGTTCAGCTTCGAGATCATTGGTATTCAGTATCCAGACCCGCACATGCCGCCAGTCCTCTTCGTAAATTTCCTGATCGAAGCCCTTGTCCTCGAGATCGTCCTGCTCATCGGTTAGTGAGTCTTTGGCCAGAAAGGCGATATGCTCCCCATCAGGGGCATATGTATAATCTTTTATATCAGTAGCGAATTCGATGATTTTCTGTGATTCACCGCCTGCGACCGGAATCTTATACAGCGCGTCATTTTTATCTTCATCGCCGTTATCGTTTTTGCGTTCGGCTATGTATGTGATATACCGGCCGTCAGGTGTAAAGGCGATCTTTTTGATTCTCACTTTGCCCGTAATGAACGGCCTTGCATTGCCCTTTAAGTCGGTGACATAAAGATGACGGTTGGCGTCGTCGTCTTCCTCTACCAGCGGATTAGGCCTTACTATCAGGGTATAGGCGATTAGCTGACCGTCGGGCGAGATGGCGATCTCGTAAGCATATTGGAGATTGGCTACATCCTCTTCAGTCATGCCGCGGGACCGTGCAACCGACGAGAGCAAAATTACAAGCAGTGCACAGGATAGAAGAACAGCCCCCCAATTCGATTTTCGAGACAGGTGTAATGATTTTGATTTAAGCATTGATTTATGACCTCCATTTATTCTGCCAGAATAAAATCTATCAATAAATTACGGAAATACGAAACATCTTAGTTGGATTTGGTGCGCCGGAAAAGAGCATATCCCAGAATCAGGAAAATCGCGAATGATACCAGATCACCCCAGGGTGAGGGCCATTCGACTCCGATACCCTCCGGCTTCCCGGCATAAAATGCGTAAAATGCTATTATAACCGAAGCAAAGCCCTGACCGCCAATCAGCCCCGAACCGAAAAGCACTCCCGCTTCGCGCCGTTTGACCTGTTCCTCGGGATCATGTTTCTGGCGCGACTCCACATATTTTCTGATCGCACCGCCGAAGAAAATCGGTGTCATGGTCGAGACCGGAAGATAAATGCCTACCGCGAACGGCAGTGAAGGAATTCGAGCAAATTCCGCCAGCACGCCAAAACCGACGCCGATTAATACCAGACCCCAGGGGATACCCGTCTCCAGCACGCCCTCAATAATCGTCTTCATCAAAAGCGCCTGGGGTGCGGGAAGGTCTTCTGATCCGAATGTATAGGCCTTGGCCAGAATCGTAATCGCAAAACAGACCGCCAGCGCCGAACTCGCCGCGCCGATTAACTCGCTGATTTGCTGACGGTTGGGTGTGGCTCCCACCAGGAATCCGGTCTTCAAATCCTGTGAGGTATCGCCCGCAATCGAAGCTGCTACCGCCACAACTGTGCCTATAGTCAGTACTGCGGCCTTGCTGGCGATATCAGTCCAGCCCAGGACGACAAAGATCATACTTATTGCCAGGAGAGTTACGATTGTCATTCCCGATGTTGGATTCGAGGATACTCCAATCAGGCCCACGATTCTGGATGACACCGTTACGAAGAAAAATGCGAATATCGCAATGCCCGGCGCCGCTATCAGGCGCATGCTGATGGTGGTTCCGCCTCCCAGGAGCTTAGGAATAAGCATGATTGCGAGCACGATTATAATTACACCGAAAAGAACATACTTGAGTGATAGGTCTCTATCTACCTGCTTTGTATCGTCTTTCTCACCGCTCTTATTTTTTTCGATTCGGGTTCTTATCTGCTCCATACCGATTTTGAAGGAGCGCACCATTGTCGGTATGGAACGGATAATCGTTATTATGCCGCCGAATGCCACAGCACCTGCGCCGATATAGCGGATATAATTATTCCATATCTCCGATGGATCCATTGTGCTGATTAATGTATCGGTGGCCGGGAAAAGTGAGCCTGCCCATTGGTCGCCGTAATAGCCGAATAGCGGTATTAGAAACAGCCATGAAATAAGGCCGCCCGCTACCATAATCGAGGCAATTCTGAATCCCAGAATATAGCCGACTCCCAGAAGGGCAGGAGTGGCGTTTAAGCCGAGCTGGGCTTTGTTTATAAATGGCAAATTGACAGCGACTTTCTCTTTCCAGAGATAAAGCATTCCGGTAACGAATTTATATACAAGTCCGATTCCCAGGCCCAGAAATACGTTTTTGGCGCTGGCGCCTTTCTTGTCGCTGGATATCAGCACCTTGGCGCAGGCGGTACCCTCGGGATACGGAAGTCTGCCGTGTTCTTCTTTGATCAGAAATCTCCTGAGGGGAATCATGAAAAGTATGCCCAGAAGTCCACCCGCAAGAGCAAGGCCTGCCATCTGCCATAAGCTCGGATCGAATCCCCACAGATAAAGGGCCGGAATCGTGAAAATTACGCCAGAGGCTAAAGATGAGCTGGCTGAGCCGGTTGTCTGGGCTATATTGCTTTCGAGAATACTGGCTCTTCCGCCGAAGAATTTCTGGATGAATCGAAAGAAGCCGACCGACATGACTGCAACCGGTATTGATGTCGAGACCGTGATACCCACCAGCAGCCCCAGATAGGCATTGGCCGCGCCAAAGAGAATGCCGAAAAACGCCCCGACTGCTATCGCCTTGAGTGTAAATTCGGGTATGCCCCGGCTGTCGGTTATATACGGCTGGAAGTTCTCTTTGCTATCTTTTCGGGGAGTATCCTTCAAAATGCCAAAGCCTTTCGTCCCGATGTTATGAAACTGTATTGCCTATATGTAATTTATTGTCCCGCTGTTGACAAGTATTTTTTGAAGCTGGATTAGTGTGGGGATTATAGGGTATAGAAAGATATCGCAATATAAAACCGCCGGCGAGAAGTATACATTGCCGACGGTTTCTTAAAAATCTGCTTATTTATCCGCAGTCGGGAAGGCCGTTGCCATTTGGATCGCAGGGTGCATGGCCGCCGATAAATACATAGTTGATAATGTAAACGCCGTCGGAGACATTAACAGCGCCGTCACAATTCGTATCACCCACAAATATCGGCTCAGGCGGTACTCCTCCGATAAAGACATAATTGATAACGAAGACAGCATCACTGACATTAACACTCAGGTCGGAGTTGACATCTCCGCAGATATAGCCCGATTCGCATATAAGCGAAGTCACATGCACAGAATCGATCCCGGCTTCAACGGTAGATGACATATTCAAATCCGAGACCTCGAAACGAAGTTTTATCTGATCGGACGCTTCCACAAAATCTCCCGCCCAGAAGGTTTTGGTAATCCATCCTCCTATGGTACCCGGGCCGGTCGGCCCTACTGTCTCGACAAGTGTCCAGTCCGAACCATTGTTGTTGGAGATATATACATTCATGACATCATCCTGAATATAGCCCAGATGATTCGAATACCATCTGGTATACGACACCTCGCCGTTGCCGGTGGAAAGATCGAAAGAGGGGGAGACCAGATTGGTTGTGCCAAAATCAACATCTGAATTACCATCCATATTGTAGGTCAGGAAACAGTTGCCGGAACCATCATAATCCGTGGGAGGATCGCCGCGGTCACCGCCACCGATTGGAATGCCGCGCTCCCATGCGCCCTCCTCGGCATCGCCGTAAACAGTCCAGCCGTTGTCGAGCTCGAAATCGTCATAGAAAAGCGTGGCGCGCTCCTCGATAACTACCGCCTCATGCGGCTCTGAGGGATCGGTGTCGTAGAATACCCCGTTAATCTCCTCCTCGGCGGTAACAAAAAAGTTTATTCTGCCAAAGCAGGGCAGTTCGGGAAAAACACCTTCATATAGGCCGGGCGAAATTTCTGTCATGGGGATGCTGGTATAATTGCCCTGGCCGATGGCATAGTGAAGTTCTGCCGAACCCGGTACCATAACACCTCCGGTAATTCCTTCAATCGACACCTGAAATGTTGCCGCACCACCCGGTTCGATGAAGACCGGTATGCCGCTGGGATAATCAAATACCAGAGCAAAGGGCGCGTAACTCTTGGCGACAACATAAGCGGTTGCCAGGCTGGCCTGGGTCATAACACGCATATAGGTAAAATTCATATAGGTTGTGCTATCCTGAGGGGAGTGATAAACGTCTGAGAATTCATATTCATGAGAGAAAAACGCATCGTAACCGTTTTGCAGAAAGGGGTAATGGTCAGAGTTTCCTGAGGCACCCTGGAAGGTAGTTGTTATGCCGACAAGTGAATCGGCGAGATCGGCCCAAAGGTTGGGATAAGTCATATCCGAGCCATGAAAGAGATTTGCTTTTGCCCGGTTATCATCTTCGGCAATCATGTCCATGTTTAGCATAAGAATGATGCTGTCGCCGTTATCGGCTGCCTCATCAGCATAAGCAGAGGAACCAATTAATCCGTTTTCCTCAGCGTCGAAAAGAGCAAAGACAATGGTGCAATAGGTATCGACATCCTTCAGAATACGTGCGATTTCAAGTACCGCCGCCGTACCGGAACCGTTATCATCGGCGCCGGGGGAAAGCGGGACAGCATCTCTATGCGCTCCGACTATGACGTGATGATCCGGCAGCACGCTGCCGACCTTAAAGGCCACGACATTGAAGCATGTGTCAGCCAGGGTGAAAATTGGCGCTGAGAACGTGTCTAATGTTACCGAGTCATACCCGAATTCCTCGAACTTGGAATAGAGCCAGTAGCCCGAGGCGATATTGGAATCGGTTGTGGCATCCCGATGAGTGAATGCCTGCAGGCGCTCCGTGTAAGATTCCAGAGAATCGCGATTTATATTCGCAATAAGCGTTTCCAGGTCGACCATGTCTTTCGCAGAGCTGATTTTGAGCGGGGGAGGACCCTTATATATAATCTTCATGTCTTCCACAAGAATTCGTGATATCTGCGGCGCTGGCTCCATGCGCGCTACTTCATCAGGATCAATCCTGAAAATCCTGAGCTGGTCAACCTCATAAAGAAGTTCGAAAAGATCTACATTTTTTCTGTCCATGCGGTTGTCAACCGCCAGCTCATCCCTGCTGATATCGCGTGAGATCAATTCGGATTTCAATCCGGAGGAGAGTAGCTCCGAAACTGCTTCCTGTTCCGCAATAACCATGTAACCGTCATTCAGTCTGATAACAGGTTCCACTTCAAGCGCCCTGAGCTTGTCAGCTTCTATTTTGCTCGAGATCGTGACCTTATAAAGGTCGCCACGAATTTGATTTGGATTCTCGGTATTTGAATAGAGAGGTGTTGATAGCAATAAGATGGCCGCCAGGATTATTGAAGCAGTTTTTATCACGATTTCCTCCAGGGTTTTAACGGTATGAATTGATCGCAATGCTCATAAATGACATACGTTTACAAATAGAGCAAATTTTGCGAAAAGCCGTACCCTTTTAAGATATAATGTATTGGATTTTTGTCAACGTTTTTGGGTATTTGGTAAAATGCCAATTCTCTATAATTTGGGGCTTTTAGCAGTCTTCTATGTCATCCCCGTCAGTATCGCAGGGGGCATTACCGCCAATGAAGACGAAATTGATTACCCAGACTGCATCTGAGACATTAACAGAGCCGTCGCAGTTGACCTCCCCCGATGCCAGCGGATCAGGCGGATCGCCGCCGATAAAAACATAGTTGATAATCCATACCGCGTCGCTGACATTAACCGAACCATCATCATTCGCATCCCCGCAGTCATATCCGCTCTCGCATTCATCAGGCACACCGTCTTGATTCTCGTCAGAGGATATACCCAGTGAAATATCGCAATTGTCGTTGCGTCCGTTGTTGTTGCAGTCGGGAGTTTCTACCGGTACAATCTTATAGATTGCATCCCGCCCCTGATCGATTATATATAGCTCGCCCAGGTCACCCTCAGCGAATGATACGATACCTGCATAGGAGCCCTCGGGAGGTACCAGTTCTGTGGTTCTCTCCATGGAATCTGTTATATTGGAACCGTCATATCTGAATGACCAGATTTTATCGCTGCAATAGTCGGCATAAAAATAAGTGCCCTGGAGGTCGGGTATAGCGCATCCGCGATAAACATACCCACCCGTGATCGAACATTCCGGAATATGATCGTATTCGGTAATCGGATCAGTCAGACCGCCTGGATCGCAATTTGTCGGTGGATCGTAGCAGTAAGTGGCTTCTTTCAGACGCCAGCCATAATTTTCTCCACCGGAACTTGAGCCGGGCTGAAAATTGATCTCCTCCCATTCGTTCTGGCCGACATCGCCCATGTACATATCACTCGTTTCGCGGTCAAATGAGTAGCGCCAGGGATTTCTCACGCCTAAGGCCCAGATTTCCTCCAATGTATCGGGGTCGTTGAAATACGGATTCGTGGAGGGGATTGCGTAGGGAAAGCCGCCGTCGACATCGATCCTGAGCATCTTGCCCAAAAGAGTTGTGGGCGTTTGGGCACGGTCTCCGGGATCACCGGCCGAACCGCCGTCGCCCATGCCGATGTAAAGGTAGCCGTCGTTAGGGCCAAATGCAATCATGCCGCCGTTGTGATTGGGAAATGGCTGATCGATAGATAGAATCGTAACAAGGCTGTCCGGCTCGGCAATATCGGGATCGCTCGAAACTTTGCATCTTCTGACTTTGGTATCGCCGCCGGGATCGGTGTAATTAATATAGAAATAGCCATTTAAAGCATAATCCGGATGAAATGCCAGCCCCAGAAGTCCTCTTTCGCCGCCGCTGGAAATCAAACTGCTGACATCCAGAAATGGAGTTGGAAGTAAGGTGCCGTTTTTAATGATTTTTACAAGCCCGCCTTGTTCCAGGATAAACAATCTTGATGTGTCTCCGGGAGGGGAGGTTAGAAAAATAGGATCGGTTAGCCCGTCCTGGATTTTTTCAACTGTAAGGGCCGTTTGGGCATTTGTCTCATCTGCAAGCATTGCAAAAAACAGAAATATTGAAAATACCGCCGTTATGGTCGACAGGAATAATCTTCTTTTGCAGAATCGCATAAATTCTCCCTTTTATAAATGAGTAATTGAATCAATTCTAAATGGGACTGTACTTGTCTAAATTGCGTATGATGCGGGTTTGTTCCATTCAAAAAATAAAGCCTGTCGGCATTTCTGCTGACAGGCTTCACATTCATCTATGAATATTAACTATTACTGGCAGTTAGCGCATGGAGCTGGTCCTGAGATAAAGATAAAGTTTATGATATATACCGCATCGCTAATATTTACCGTTCCGTCGCAGTTGCTGTCGGATGCAAAGTGGTCCACAGGCTCATCGCCGCCGATAAACACGTAATTGACTATGTAAACAGCATCACTGACATTGACCGAGCCGTCATAGTTCGCATCACCGCAGACGGTTGCCAGATCGGAGTGGTAATAGAATGAGCCGGAGCTATTATCTGCTGCCGCTTCCAGGAAGAGCATATCTTCCAGGCCTTCTCCAACCCCCGCCTTGGTTTGCGGTTCGAGAGTTTGACCGAAGTAGTGGACTATATGAGTGCCCTTCGATTCCAAGGTCTCTGCCAGGCAAAGCTGCCAGTCGGTACAGCTTGAGGGATCCTCATCGGGATCGCAGTCATAATTCCATCCTGAAGAGAAGAATTGATTGCAGTGCCGGCAGAGATTGCAGATTTCGAAATTCTGGCTTTCGTTCTCAAGGCCGTCGGTCATGGTAACCATATATTTTATTCCCTGTCCCTGATCCATCATGCTGCAAAGCGACTGGCACATAGCTGCGGCCAGAGGTGTGTCGTGCCTTGGAGTGGGAATCGAAAGAATTGCCTCTTTAAGGGAGGTCGAATCGGTCGAAAAATCGTGATGCAGGACAATCCCATCGGCATTAAAATACATTATCGCAGTTTCCACAATTTCCGGATAATCCTGATCATTGGGTTCCAGCAGTCTCATTAACTCTTCCACCGCCAGCTCTTTGGCCTGATCGAATCTCGATATTCCCAGAGGCCCGGAGATTGACATCGAGCCTGAGCGGTCGACTGCTATTACAGCCCGTGGAGTACATTCAACTTCTCCCATAGCTCCTATCAAAACGCCGCAGCCATTGTTGACGGGCAGGCAGGGAGAGCCTTCGGTCAGCCCGAACTCATCGTAATCGGCCCGGCAGAAAAGCGGATCAAGCGAGAAGCCGTTGGTACCGAAGTAATTCCCATAGGCATTGCCGTAGACGTCATTGCAATTTAATGTGGCGGCTCCCG
>WJIM01000370.1 GCA_014730285.1 Candidatus Zixiibacteriota bacterium | reverse complement strand
ATCAATGCATGCAGCACGTACGCCATGCACATCCAAAAGCCGCTCACTCAAATCGGCGACCATACCCAGCGCCCAGCTTCGCACCTGGCCATAATATGTGGTATTGAACATAATGGCGGTTTTCATGGCACGGTTGTAGTAGGCGTAGGGCGTTCTCCCGGGGACGCCGTCAACGGCATAGATAATTCCATGCGGCTCAAGATCGGATTCAAGCTGCGCCGGATACCAGTTCTCCACCCAGAAATCATACAGATGTGGAATGTTGGTGCGTAGTTGAATAATGATTCCGTTTATAT
Source organism: Candidatus Zixiibacteriota bacterium (assembly GCA_014730285.1). GTDB lineage: Bacteria > Zixibacteria > MSB-5A5 > JAABVY01 > JAABVY01 > JAABVY01. The sequence continues at coordinate 4,807 of WJIM01000370.1, read as the reverse complement.
TGGCATTCCATTCGAAATATCTATCATAAGGCAGAGCAGCTTCGGCCTCCTGCACCAATGCATCACGCTCCTCGGCAGAGATTTCCAGGTTGGCCTCGGTCACTGTCTTCGGCTCGGTCATAACATTTTGCAGGGCCACTTCTTTGTATTTGGGCGATTCCTTCAGCTTCTCCATGGCCTCGATAATCCTGTCAGTCCCCTCCTCGATATTTTCCATCGAGGTGGCATACGAAAGACGGATATTCTGGTCGGCTCCGAAGGCGCTTCCCGGAATCACAGCCACCGCCGCTTCTTTGAGAAGATAGTAAGACAGCCCGAATGAGTTGCGGATTTTCATACCGCCGAATTCGGTGTTGTAGTAAGCCGATGTATTTGGAAACAGATAAAAAGCTCCCTGGGGCTCATAGCAGGAGACATTGGGAATTCTCTTAAGTTTGTTGAGCATATAATTACGGCGAGAATTGAACTGCGCAGTCATCTGGCTGATTGCAGCCTGATTGCCGGAAAACGCCTCAACCGCCGCTTTCTGCGCTACAGAATTCGGATTCGAGGTCATATGCGACTGCACGATATTCATTGCCGATATAAGATCACGCGGGCCGGCGGCATAACCGATGCGCCATCCGGTCATAGAATACGATTTGGAGACGCCGTTTATAATAACCGTCTTTTCCCTTATCTTATCGCTCAATGATGCTATCGAGGTAAACCTGAAATTATCGTAAAGCACTTTTTCATATATTTCATCGGCGATAATCAGAAGCCCCTCGGCGGCCGCAATCTCGCAGACCTCCTCCAGCTGCTCGCGTGTATAAGCCGAGCCGGTGGGATTGCTGGGATTGTTAATTATGATCGCCTTGGTATTGAAATTGAGATTGTCTTTTAGTTCCTGAGGAGTCAGCCTGAAACCGTTCTCCTCCTTGGTCTGGACGATAACCGGCTTGCCGTCGGCCATCAAAACCATCTGCGGATACGACACCCAGTATGGCGCGGGGATTATTACTTCCTCACCCTTATTAACAACCGACATAAGAGCATTATAGATACAATGCTTGGCGCCGCAGGAGACTATTATTTCCTTGGGATCATACTCAAGACCGTGATCCTGCATCAATCGCGCCCGGATCGCTTGTTTCAATTCGGGAATGCCGTCATTGGCAGTGTATCGTGTGAAGTTGTTTTCTATTGCCTTGATTCCGGCTTCTTTGATATTCGTCGGGGTGGCAAAATCCGGCTCGCCCACCGAGAAATCTATGACATTAATCCCCTCCGCCTTCATGGCCTTGGCCTTGGCGCTGATTCGGAGGGTTGTGGAATATTCAAGACGCCCGATTCTGGTCGAAATCATTCCTTATTCCTTCTTTTTGCCGCCCTCTTCTTTGGCGCTTCCAGAAGTTTTCACTTCGGCCTGACCGCCCATACGCTTGACCCAGTCCTCGAGGTCAAATCCGGTCATCGACTTTACGACCGTAGGAAGCTGAGACATCATCGATGCCATCTCGCCGGTAATCTTCGAAGTCCCCATCTTGCCGTCATTGGAGACCATTACGATCTTATCCACCTTCGAAATCGGCGCAGCCATCTCCTTAGCAAGGTCAGGCAGCTTCTCGAACATCATCTGCAGTAGCGCAGGCTGTGAATAGGAGTTCCAGGCCTCCGCTTTCTTGCGCATTGCCTCTGCTTCCGATTCGCCCACCTTGTCCAGAAGCTCGGCCTCGACAATGCCCTGAATCCGTTTCGCCTCCGCCATGCCCTTGGCCTCGGATTCGAGACGGTACTGCTCGGCTGCTGCTGGACGGCGCACTGTGGACTCCAGTTCCTGTTCCCTGCGCTCTATCTCTTTAATTTCGAGCTGAATGGCTGAATCCTTCTCGATTGCCTTGACCTTGGCTTCTTCGGACTTAAGCTGCTGATTCAGTTTATGGCGTTCCAGCTCATAGGAGAAATCAGCATCCGCTTTTTTCATATTCAATGATTTTTGGAGATCGGCTTTTTTTAGGTCGAAGGAATGATCCGCTTCGGCCACCTCGGTCTCGGCTCCGATTTTGGCGATGTCCCCTTCTTTCTTCGCCTGGGCCGATCTGATGATAGCGTCACGAGCCGCTTCCGCCTCGGCAACCTCGGCATCACGCCGGGCCTCGACTATGCGCGGCTTTCCGAGAGCCTCCAGGTAGCCGGAGGGGTCGGTAATTTCTTTTAAGTTATATGAAAGAAGTATCAGGCCCATGTTGGCGAAATACTCGCCCACGTCATCGAGCACTTTCTGCGAAAATTCCTTGCGGGCTTTGTTGATCGATTCCAGGTGCATGCTGCCGATCAGAGCCCGCGTCGAACCCTCGAGCGTGCGCATGGCTACATCACGAATATCCGAAATCGGCTTGCCCAAAAACTGCTCGGCAGCCAGATGAATCGCATTGTCATCGCCCGCGATCTTGACCTCGGCCGTGCCCTTGACGGTACAGCGGATTCCATTGGTGGAAATCGCATCCGTGACCTGAAAATCCATGGGAATTATTTCCAGCGGAAGAATTCGCGCCTGCTCTATAAACGGCCTTACGAACGTGCCTCCGCCGATCCTGTAGCGATACCCGATCTGCCGCGTGGTGCCGTCGGGCATGGTGATTGTCCGCTTCTTACCACCCGATATAATCAGCGCCTCATTAGGCCCAACCTTGTGGTAATTCTTGAGGACAATTATTATAATTGCCGCAATAATGACAACTGCGGCAATGATGATAATAATAAGGGGACTCACAATCATGCTCTCCTTTAAATTTAATGAAAAAAGCGGCTTATCTCACCGCCTGAATTACCATCTGAAACCCGCAAAATAACAATTTTGACGGAAAAATGTCAATGAGAAAGTGAAAAAAATCACTATTAAACACCGCCTGTATTTACATTAACTCACTCAGCTCATGCTCCCAGATCAGAATGACATACTCTCACATGAATCTTTGTCTATCCCCTGGATGCCCGGAAATTTTTTGCAGATTTATAATATTTGTTGAATTGCAGCCGCTATATTCTTAATCTTATCAATTGCATATACAGCCGGAGAGAATATGGCCAAAAAGAAAATCTTTATACTGACACATAATTACCCGCAGAATGAAAATGATATGGCGGGGATATTTCTAAAAAATCTGATTAATGATCTTTCCGACGATTTCGATTTCCATGTCTGCCCCATCCGCTTCGGCGGCACTATGCACAAGCTCTATAAAAATCCGCTCAAATGGTCTAAGCTCTGGAATTATTTCAGGCAGTCGTCAAAAACCGCTCAGAAGGAGTTTAAGAAGGGCGACTATGATTTGATCTGGGCGCACTGGTGGCTTCCGCCGGGTATGATTGCCTCGCGCCTGTCACGCAAGACCGGATGTCCCCTTATGGTCACCTGCCACGGCACCGATGCTTTTATGCTGCGCGATATCCCGCTCTTAAGGCCGGCAGCCAATCGCGTCTTCAAGACTGCGAAGATCGTAAATGTTGTCTCAAAATATATGGCCTCGATTACAACTCAGGATTCTGTCGTCCTCAATATGCCCTATAATCAGGAGATATTCAATTATCAGGGCGAGGAGAAAGATGATAAATACCTGATTTGCCCCTCAGCATTCATCAAACGTAAAAACATCGATCTTTTGATCAAGGCCGCCTCTGAAATACCCGAAATCAAGGTCAAGGTCTTTGGCAGCGGCCTTCTTAAGGATCATCTGGAGCTGATGGCGAAAGATGTTGAAAATGTCGAAATCCATGCGCCGCTGGATCAAAAATCATTGGCAAAAGAATACAAAAAAGCTGGTGCGGTGATCCTTCCCTCGGTCGGCGAGGGTTTCGGCCTGACTCTCCCCGAGGGTGCGGCATGCGGATGTTTTGCGCTGGCCACTCATGACGGCGGTATGGTCGAGATTGTGGAACAGACCGGCGGGATCAATTTCCCGCATGATCCATCGGGAAATGAGATAAAGAAGGCTATCCGGAAATATCTGGATTCACTGCCGGTGGACCGCGATAAAATCGCCGAATCTGCAAAAATCTACAGCCGCGAGAAGATAATTCCCAGTTACAAGGAAATCCTTCACGATCTGACATAAAAGGAAAGCCTGCCAGGGAGGTCATGGCAGGCTTCACTACATTACGCTAATTTCATAGCGCATTATGGACACCCACACGGTAGGAAATCGTGAGGAATTTTATATATACTACAAATAATATTAGCCCCGATAATTCAAAACAGCCAATTCGCCCCATTGTATGTGCAGAGTTCCCATGCTTAATAAACGCACATTAATTTCTTATGTCAAGCATTATTTACACTATTTTCATCCGGTATGATAAATATCACATAACAATATGCCCACCCTTGTCTTATGGATGCTTTATTCATTTTAACCTAACAGCCCGTACTTAGAATACATACACAAATGCCTTAGAATAATGCCTTACCGGGTCATTGAGGGTGCCCCAAATCTTCAGGGAGTGTTGATAAACCCTGAACGCATCGATATCTCGTCATTGAGAGGAGCGAAGCGACGTGGCAATCTCGGCACCTGTTCTTACGACAAACCCGAAGCGAAGTGGAGTGGTTTTGCCTATTGTGTTGTTTTATGACGATGGTACTTATTCCAGGTCAAGCCCTGAAGGGGCTTGACCATGTATCCATATTCCGTCAACTCTCTAAAGATCAGGAAAATAGAAATCCAGACAGATTTCGCAGATACCATGGGAGGTATTCTTGAAACCCATCAAAGTCGGACACCAATCCCAGCGGTTTTCAGTCAGATGGCGCACCCGTCGGCAATGT
>WJIM01000049.1 GCA_014730285.1 Candidatus Zixiibacteriota bacterium | reverse complement strand
GTTGTAGTACCATGAAGCGGCGGCGGCTAACGCACCGACTCCTCCCTGCACAATGAAACAGTCGATTTTTTCAGAATTACTCAGGCTTTGATCGATCTCCCGAAAGATGGTAACATATCCCGCCATGATCCAGACCGGTATGGTCTCATAGCCGGGCCAGGATGTATCGGAGATTATCTGCCATCCGTTTTTTTCCGCCTCCTCCTGACAGGTCCTGACAGCATCGTCATAATCACCGTCTACTATATTCACCTCGGCGCCAATCTTTCGGATATTTTCGATTCTGGACGGTACGGTATTTTCAGGCATATAGATAACCGCCTTCTGTCCCAGTTTCGAGGCTGTCCAGGCCACGCCGCGGCCATGATTGCCGTCAGTGGCGGTGCAAAAAGTATATTTATCGGGCGGGATAATGTCGTTTTTTGAATAGAATGATTCAGATGCGGGAGGTTCGAGATTCGATTTTTTAAATTCATCGCAGATAAATCTGTAAATGGCATAGGAGGCGCCAAGGGCCTTAAAAGCCCTCAGGCCGAATCTGTGTGCCTCGTCTTTTACGAGTATCTGGCGCAGTCCCAGGCTTCCCGCAAATTTCGGCAGATGTGATAGAGGTGTGGGGCTGTATTCTCTCAATGACCTGTGTACTTTAATTATATCGGAGCTTTCAAGCTCGCCTGTAAGCGATCTATCCCATGCCGGATTATTGCTGCGGAACTTATTCTTAACGAAGTCTTTCATTGCTCATAGATTATCAGGATTATTCTGCTCAGTCAATGCTTTTTGCAAAAAGGCAAATATTATTTTGACATTAGGATATGAAAATATTATTTATTGTTTATGTTTCGAGCCGTAATGGACACTTGAATTACAATTTTTCCCATTATTTAGCCTTACTTGGTTAGATGTAAAGGCAGGACAGATTTAATGGATTTGATTCAGCAACTGGGGGCAATGGCCTTTGCCTCGCGCTTAAAACGCTTGAGCGAACGTCTTCACAAAGATGTTTCCCGGGTCTACAGCAAGCAGGACGTCGGTTTTGAGGCCCGTTGGTTTCCCGTTCTTTATGCTTTAAAGGAACAGTCCAGCCAGCCTGTTACCACACTGGCATCATCACTGCGCCTGACACATCCGGCGATTAATCAGATTGCGGGAGATATGGAAAAGCAAGGCCTGGTCTCATCCACCCGCGATAAGAAAGATGAACGCAAACGGCTACTACGTCTTACTCCCAAAGGCCGGAAGCTGATTAAAAATCTGGAGCCGATCTGGAATATTATCGAGAAAGAAACACGCAAAATCCTGAAAAACAGCGGCGGCCAGATTTTAAAATCGATGGATAAGATCGAGGCCAGTCTGGATGAGAGGGATATGTATGAGCGGGTGATGGATAAGCTTAAAAAACAGTACTTCTCAAAAATAAGAATTATTGAATATAAGCCGCAGTATAAGAAACATTTCAAAGTGCTTAATTATGAATGGCTAAAGAAGTATTTTAAAGTTGAGCAGACAGATGAGAGGGTATTATCCGATCCGAATAAATATATTATAAAGCCTGGCGGATTTATTCTTTTCGCGAAATACAATGGTAAGATAGCGGGCACAGCGGCAGTTATGAAGCATTCGGATTCGGTATTTGAACTGACCAAGATGGCTGTTACCGCGTCTGAGCGTGGAAAATATATAGGTGAGAAGCTCGCAATCAAAGCGATAGAAAAGTCACGCGCAAATGGGGCAAAAGAACTGATTTTACATACCGCTACCAAATTAAAACCGGCTATAGCGCTTTATGAGAAGCTGGGTTTTGAGAGGATCAAAGAGCCTGATCTGGATCTTCCGAAATTCAAACGCAGGACTATCGTAATGGGGCTGAAACTCTGACTTTTTATTTTCAGATTCCAAGTTTCGTCAGGTCCTGTCCCGACTTTGTCGGGATGAGACCTGACGGCCTGTTCCAATAAGATATTCTTCCTTCCAAATTTAGATAACTGTCAGTTCTCACCCTCGATTTCCATCGCGGGCAGTAACTGACAGAACTTTTTAGCAGATCATACCTGCTTGATGTGCAGTATCTATTGAGCCGTATCACCTGATAATTCCAGAAGTCTGTTGTATCTTTGCTGATAGAGCCGTGAATCGGGATCTATTTGAAGAAGACGTTTCTGGAAATAAAGTGCAGGCTCGAACCGGCCGTCAGAGGCCAGGACATCAACAAGCGATTCCATCATAGCTGTGCTGTCTTCGGAAATTGACACGGCAATATCCAGATACTTGACTCCCGAATCGGTTTGATTCTCGAAGATGTAAGAGTGTCCCAGGAATGAATACAGAGGCACAGCGGTGGTATCCCTGATTAGAATTTTGAACTGCTGAATCGCCCGGTTGAAATTTCTGGTCATGTAAAGCGATTTGGCGTAACCCATACGGTCCAGACTTGTCATCGGACATCTGTCTGCCACCCTGCTGTAATATTTTTCCGCGCTCTCATAATCCTGCATATTGGCGTATCCATTACCGATGGAAATCGCCGACATGCAATCTATTTCTTTCTCATCAGCCAGCTTTTCCAGAAACTCGACTCCCTCTTGATGGCGCTTGTAGACATTGGAAATCAAATGTGCGAATATCCTGATTCGGTGTCCCTGATAGTAGTCCGCCTGGTAATGAGGATCATCTTGTGCAAGATGCACTATCCGATCAACTGATTGTTCCGGTTTCATGTTAAGTGCGGCAAATGATGCGAAGTGGATAATGTGTAAAAGCAGGATTGGTATCAATAAAAGATACACCTTTTTCTTTATGTTATCCGCATTCGAAAGAATAACTGCCGCAAATAGAAATGCCGGCAGGGCAAATATCGAAAGCAGGTCCCAGTCGCGCGGCGCGCCCAGAACCGGATCTATCATAAAGCTGATTAAAAAGGCCGGCACCGCCGCCCAGAGAAAAAATCGAAGATTTTCTGACTGCCTGTATACTGAAGG
>WJIM01000369.1 GCA_014730285.1 Candidatus Zixiibacteriota bacterium | reverse complement strand
TCATCATAAAATCCCGGCACGCTGATCCTGTAATCGTCATCGTGCAGCTTTGCAATCATTTTGCAGAGCTCATGAATCGGATTCGGCACCGCACCGCCGTAAGAGCCGGAATGCAGGTCGCGGTTGGGTCCGGTAACCTTAACCTCGGCAATCGCTATTCCCCTGAGTCCCATTGTAAGGGCGGGCAGATCCCTGCCGAACATGGAGGTGTCGGAGATAATAGCAAGGTCACATTTAAGCATATCCTTATGCTCTTCGATAAATGTATCCAGGTTGACAGATTGTATTTCCTCCTCGCCCTCGAAAAGGATTTTGAAATTGATGGGTACGCTGCCCTCGGCCTTGAGATACGACTCGATAGCGGCAGCATGAATCAAAAGCTGTCCCTTGTCATCGGCGGAGCCCCTGGCATATAATTTATCATCCACAACATTCGGTTCAAAGGGAGGGAATTCCCAGAGCTCAAGGGGATCGACCGGCTGAACGTCATAATGCCCGTAAATCAGGGCAGTGGGTGCATCCGGATTGTTCATATATTCGGCATAAACAATCGGATGGCCGGGGGTCTCGAAGATCTTCGGATCAAGCCCCATCCATCTTAGTCTGTCTACAAGATATTCCGCACATTTTACCATGTCATCTCGATGTTCCGATTGGGCAGAGATCGAGGGGATTTTCAGCAGTTCATTCATAACCTTCAGGAAATTGTCGTAATTATTTTCGGCATATTCTAATGCATTCATCGAAGCCTCCTTAAGTGTAAAGGATTAGCTTAAATTTCCGAAGCCCCGATGTCAAGGCAAATTTTTTTATTCCACTGATTTGCAAAAAATCATGGCAATTTCCGGCGATATTATTATATATGGCAAAGTATGAAAATTCGAACCGTATACCCGGCTTTTTGTAAAACTGGATAACTATCGGAGGCACAAGTGAGAAAGATATTAATACCATTGGCAATAGGCCTTTTTATTCTTATATCAGCCGCAAGTTCAGTTCATGCTCAAACCGACCTGGTTATCAGCCGTTTCAATAATTATCTTTCATATATGAAGGGGGGGCAGTATGATCAGGCCTCAACTCTCTGGCTCCCGGAATATATTCAGGAAGTATATAAATTCGGGATTTACTATACCAATGCTCCCTTTAAATATGACTGCAATTCATATCTCACGCAAAATATAGATGATTATATGCACAGCAAATTCGAGGTCACCTACAGCGCTGTTCCGAGTATGTATAATGTCTTCAAAATCCTTGTAAATTATGAGGTCAAAAACGGCAAAGGCGCTGCTTTGCCCCGGGAAGATTATTACATGATGAAGGGCGATGATGCCAATTTCTACCTGGTGCCGCGTTACTGGCCGCTTTTGGAAAATATGCAGGTTAAGGAAGGGAAATATTTTAATCTGTATTATTTCAAGGAAAAGCAAATCAATGATTCTGCCCTTGCGCACACGGATGCGCTGATCGAAGAAATAGCACAGAAAATAGAATTACCGCCTGAACTGATCGAACGCCTGTCTATGGACAAACTGAATTATTTCCTGTGCGAAAACGCAAATCAGATTGCCGTTTATGCCGGGAAGTACGTACCCGGATGGCATGATCCGGCCGGAAATTTTATAATCACCAATTATCTTCCGCACGGCACCCCTGTGGCGGATTTTCTGATCAAATACAAGCTAAACGAACTGCCGCTTTATACTTTGCCCTTTATGGAAAAAGGCCTGTCGGTTTATCTGGGTGGAAGAGCTGGTGCGAGTCTGGATGTTTTCGGACAGATGGTCCGGTTCAGTCTGGAATCGGATTTCATGAAGCTGGAGGATATTTTAAGCGCGTCTGATTTCGATGAAAAGACCGGCGGTCCCGATTTTGCCTATACTCTTTCGGCCTACTTTGCAGGATACCTGATGCAGGAATTCGGGATAGAGAAAGTATCCGATTTGTACCTGCAATTATCCGGAGAGAAGAGGTTTGTGGATACCTGCTCCGGTACAACTGTCAAGAACATTCTAAAAGAGAAGACCGGCAAAGACTGGGCCGCATTGGAAAAGGGCTTCATGAAATATTTTAAGGATATCGAGTTCGGGATTGAAATTGTAGATAAAGCCGATGGCGATGTGTTGTATCAGTCAGGCACTTCCGGCTCCACGATCGCTCTTTATAAAAAGGGCGATGATTTGATTCTGGATGCTTCCGCGAATGATGCAAAGAGCGCCGTAAATGCGGCTATGCTTCTTAAAATGGACGAGTCGAGTTTTACAGGAGATTATGAATCCTCGCTTTACGAGAAGCATTTCCCCGATAGCGAATATGAGCGGCAGATTTATGGATTAATTTTCGGCCCAGATGAAATAGGCGTTTACAATTATCTTACCAATGAAATCGTTGCCAAATATATCACCTCGCTCGCTGATCCCGGCGGGCAGAATGAACCTTCACGCATGACTTTCAGATTTCCCGGCAAACTGATCCCCGGGGATTTTGACAGATTGAAACTGGAGCTGATCGAAAAGCCCTGAATCGTCAAGGCAGCCTCCTGATTTTTGGAACTATTTATTTTTATTTACATTTTTGTTTACTAAGTATATAGTAGTTCTAAAATTGGAGTGATGATGCGTATTTTTTTGACCGGAGGCAGCGGCTATTTCGGTAGCAATTTGATACCGCGTCTCCTTGAGGCGGGGCATAAGCCGGTATGTCTTATCCGAAAAGGCTCGGAAAGCAAGATAGAAAAATATCTGAATGATATTGAAATTATCTCCGGCGGGATATCTGATCTTTCGTCCTGGAAGGATCAGCTAAAAGATATTGATGCCGTCATGAACCTGATCGGCATTATCCGTGAATTTCCGTCTCGAGGTATCACCTTCAAAAGACTCCACTATGAAACTACCAAAATATTGGCCGATCTGGCAATGGAGATTGGTGTTAAACGTTTCATTCAGATGAGTGCATTGGGGGCCTCGCCTGATTCGAAGTCCGGTTATCATCGCACCAAATACATGGCCGAGCAATATTTGCAAAAGACAGAGCTGGACTGGACCATTCTGCGTCCCTCTTTTATAATCGGCAAGGGTAATGATTTCGTGGAGACAGTGACGAATTTGATGGATTCGGCCCCGTTATTCCCGATTATCGGAAACGGCGAATACCGTATGCAGCCTGTCGATATAGATAACGTCACTGCGGGATTCGTGCAGGCGCTTACTAATGACAAGACTATCGGCAAGATTTATGAAATAGGAGGACCTGACCGTTTCAGCTACAAGCAAATGATTGATCTTATTGCACAAGCCAGGGGAAAAAAGGCGCGCAAGGTGCATATGCCAATCTTTCTGATGAAAAGTATTGCGGGTGCCTTTGAGTATTTCAAGTCCTTTCCCCTGACAAAGAGCCAGATCAACATGCTATTGGAAGAGAACTTCACTGACTCGAGGGAGTACTTCGAGGATTTCGATATAAAACCGATCATTTTTGATGAGAGTATCAGAAAAGCTCTCTCACAATGAGAATAGAAAGGAAAAATCATGGTAAAAGAGGGTAATAAGGCTCCGGCCTTTAATCTGGAATCGACCAACGGCGATAAAATCGCTTTAAAAGATTTAGAGGGAAAGAAAGTCGTTTTGTACTTCTATCCCAAGGATGATACTCCGGGATGCACCAAGGAGGCGCAGGCATTCCGTGACGCTTTCAAACAGATCAAGAATAAAGGTGCAGTGGTGTTGGGCGTTTCGCCCGACAGCCGCGAGTCACACGAGAAATTCACGGAGAAGTACGAGCTGCCCTTCCCGCTTCTGGTGGATAAAGATCATAAGATCGCAGAGAAATACGGCGTCTGGGTAGAAAAGAATATGTACGGCAAGAAGAAATGGGGCATACAGCGGGCGACATTCGTGATTGATCCTGACTTAAAAGTTAAGAAGATATTTCCCAAGGTAAGAGTCGAAGGCCATGTTGACGAGGTCATGGCCGAGTTATGACAACTAAAGGAGATTTTGTAATGGCCGAGTTTGTTGAAGTTTGTTCCGAAGCTGAAATCCCTCCGGGTACCGGTAAGATGTTCGAAATCGGCAGGGAAGAGGTCGGTGTTTTCAATATTGGCGGCACTTTCTATGCAATCGACAATCTCTGCCCGCATGAGGGCGGACCCATGCATGAGGGGCCGGTCTCGGGCGAGATCGTGACCTGTCCTCTGCATGGCTGGCGCACCAATGTCGTAACAGGCGAATCTCTGGAACTGCCGGGGGTAAAGGTGAACAAGTTTGAGGTTAAAGTTGAAGATGGAAAGGTATTTGTAAAGGCATAGACTATGAATATACTCAATCCCAAAATTAACGAATATATCGAAGGCGCGATTCCGGCTCGCAAGCCGCCGTTTGATGAGATGGAAGCGTATGCCAAAGAGCACGGCTTTCCGATTATCGGCCCCCTGGTCGGCACACTTCTGAAACAAATTACACATTCGATCAAGGCCAAACGGATTTTCGAGCTGGGTTCGGGGTATGGCTACTCGGCACTCTGGATGGCTCAGGCGCTTCCCGAGGACGGCAAGGTTTATCTTACCGACCGCAAGGAAGAGAATAAGGAAATGGCTGTGCGCCATTTCGAAAAAGCGGGTCTTTTGGATAAGATGGAATTTTTCGTTGGCGATGCTCTGGAGATATTCAAAGAACATGACGGCCCGTTCGATATCATCCTGAACGATATCGACAAAACTGGTTATCCCGAGACGATCCCATTTGTAAAAGAGCGTCTCAAATCCGGAGGATATTTTATCACCGATAATGTGCTCTGGAGCGGCCGTATATTTGATGATGAACTTGAGGATTCTACCAAAGCAATACTGAAATTCACAAAGAAACTCTATGACGATTCTGACTTCATGACCTCGATAATACCGCTTCGCGATGGTATCTCGGTCGCTGTGAAACTGTAGATTTATTTTTCAGTAAGAATAGCCGCCACAATTTATTTTTGTGGCGGTTTTTTGTTAGTGGAGGATTTATGATATATGGACAAAGCAGGTTAAATCTCTGTGAGATTTGAAAGTGTCAAAAGTCACAGACTTTTGATCTGCTGTGCCGCCGGGATCCCTATCCCGACGGATTTAGGTGGCACGCCCAAACTGGTTTGGGCGTGCTCTTGTTGCGGCAGATCCTCAGATCTGCCGCCCGCCAGTTCTTTAGAACTGGCGGAACAGAAAAGGTTCAAACTGCATGCTGTTTTAAAATCTCCTGCCCAAACGAAGTTTGAGCAGGCCACCCATGAATGCACCGGGAAAGGGATCCCGGTGCGCACGGTATAAACCGCCAATCCTTATACACCCTTCCCCCTCAAAGAATCGGTTGACGGCAAAATAAAAAATCCTTATTTTAATCAGTCCGAAATCGATAAATTTTTCACAATTGCGGTTTATTCCAAATAAATCGTATATCCTTGAAATGGCAGAATTTGCAAAATATTCTCTGATATAGATTAAGGAGTTTGTATGGCTGACGAAGAACGTGAAGTATTTGAGTCTGATATACTGATAGTCGGGGCGGGTGTGGCCGGACTTTCCTGCGCCTACCATCTGAAAAAACTTATAAATGACTACCAGGAAAACAAGGCCGAGGAGGACAAGGACCTCTCCGAGACCATGATTGTGGTTCTGGAAAAAGGCTCGCATGTCGGCGCGCATTGTTTATCCGGCGCGATTATGGATCCCAGGGGGATAGCCGAGCTTATGCCTGATTATATCGAAAAGGGCGCCCCATTGGATAACGTCATCGAGGAAGATGCGCTCTACTACTTCCGTGAAAGCGGCCAGATCAAACCGCCTTATGCTCCGCCGGATATGCACAATAAAGGCTTTCCGGCAATCTCACTCAATAAATTCACCGCCTGGCTGGGCGAACAGGTGGAGGCCGAGGAGGTCGATATCCTGAC
>WJIM01000368.1 GCA_014730285.1 Candidatus Zixiibacteriota bacterium | reverse complement strand
CTACGACAGCGTGCAGTTCAATTTCGGTGTATTAACGGGATCGGAGGATGGTCCGGTTACGCTGTTCAGTGTAACAATGAATGGCACTACGGATTATTGTACAGGAGATTTGATCGAAAATATCTATGTACTCCTGCAGGGTCATGACCCCCTGAACAATATCATTACGATTCCGGCAACAGTGGCGGAACCTGTTACAGTTGTCGCTGATTGTGCCGATCCGGTACTCTCGGTTATTACTGCCGACGGCGGTTATTATAACGTGCCGCCTGTGGTAAATTTCGGCGCCACCGATAACTGCGATCTGGATGCGGTCTATTATCAGGTGGATGGCTGTACGTCCGGCGGCTGGACGGCAATAGCTACCGACCTTACCGGAACCACCTATGGCCCGTCAGACTGGACCTTGCCGACAGCAGATTGGAGCGCCTTGAGCGAGGCTCAGCACTGCATAAGGGTTAAGGTGATGGACGATAACGAACGCGGCAATTCCGATTCCTGTTCATATACCTGGTGCTTCACCAAGGATATAACGGCTCCGTCTGCACCGACAGATCTGGTCGCGCAACCCGGACACAACAAGGTCGAACTGAGCTGGATAAATGCCGGTTCCGATTTTGATCATACCGTAATCGTGCGCAACGACTATGTTGACGGCGGAGGGCATGGATATCCGGAATATGATGACCTCCACTCCGAGGCGTCATATCCTGCTGATACCTCCGATGGTGATTATATCTATGCCGGCACGGCCGAATCGCATACGGATTCCTACAATATCGATAATGCAAATCGCGATGTTTATCATTTCGCGGCGTTTACCGTAGATGCGGCCGGTAACTATTCGGCGCCGACTGCGGCATCGCAGGCGAGATCGACATCGTACTGGCTGGGTGATTTCTCAGCCCCGTATGACGGTAATGTGTATTTCACCGATCTTTCCGTATTCTCGAATGCTTATGGCACAAGCGATGGTGATACATACTATAATAATGAATGCGATATCGGTCCTACGTTTAATGATAATACGCGGGGCATCCCGAAAACCGACAACACAATCAGTTTTGATGATTTAACAATATTCGTGATTAACTTTGACGATGTCTCGCCATTGGTTAAATCGCGGCCGATCTTCTCCGACAATCCGCAGGTGCCCGGCACCGGTATCAAGGCTGATGCGAGGTTCGACGGGAATATATGCTATGTTGATGTTTTCCTCGAGAACGGCAATCATAATGCCAAAGCTGTTTTTGCTGAAATCAGCTACGATTCAAAACGGCTTTCGTATCACGCCACGACTTTTAATCCGCAATTGACCGAAGCTGACCGCCCGGTCTTTACCAAACCGCTTCAGGAGAAGGATAAGGTTTCTGTCTCCGCTGCAGTTCTTGGAAAAGATCAGGTCTTTGATGGTTCCGGCCTGATTGCGACCATACAGTTTAATGTGCTCACTTTGGGTGAAGCAGAGCTGACGCTGAGCGATGCGGATATTCGCGACAATCAGAATAACAAATTGCTCGGCGAGGGCTTTATATCGGAGCCGATTGCGGCTGCGGCTGCTTTGCCGGATCGATATGAATTGAGCCAGAATCATCCCAACCCATTCAATCCCGAAACCGAAATAGCATACAGTCTGCCGGAAGAAACCTGGATTACGATCAAGGTCTACAATATTTCCGGACAGCTTGTGAAAACCCTGGTTGATGATGTCAAGCCTGCGGGCAGACATACGGTATCATGGAATGGTACTAACCAGAGCAACAGCAGAGTTGCGACCGGTGTATATTTCTATCGCATGGAAACAGAGGAATTCCAAAAGACTGCAAAGATGATTCTGGTGAAGTAATATCAGTAACCCTAACCCTGGAGAGGGGATGCCCTCTCCAGGTGTTTAATCGGATTCAAACCAAAATGGGGATGCTGAATTCCACAAGGGCCGGCTTAATTAAATTGAGCCGGTTTTTTTATGTCCTGCAATGACAAGGTAAATGCCGTCATTCAAATACATCATATTGTGAGGATCCGGAGACGCTTCAGGCACAGAGGACTATTGAGCAAAGGGTTGTACATGCGCCAATCTCCCTCAAATCGATTGAGTTTAATCCAAATCTTCAATATATTCAGGCATCCTTAAATAATAAACCATGAACTCCTGGCGAGGAGGCCTTGATATGCAAAATAAATTAAAAATGCTTATTGTTTTCTTCTTATTTGCTTTTTCTCTAAGTTTGATTTCCTGCTCCGATACTGAAAAAACAGATCAGGTTGTTGATAGATTCAATCAGCTTGTAGAGCAGGCAGACCAGATTGCAGGTTACGGCAAATATCAGGTGGCCGGCTCGAGAGACAGCCTGAATGCGTTTTTTATGATTTTGAACACCAAGACCGGTGATTTTGCGGTCTGGAAGTCGGGTGACGCCAAAATCGGCAGCTTCGAGGATTTAATTGCTGCCCAAAGGAAAGGAGATACCGAAGGAAATTGAAGCCCTGATTTTTGTCTGTCAAGTGCATGCCGAATGAAGACGATAATTATATAAAGATATCATACGGGAGATAAGGGATGTATCTTAATATAATTGTTGTTCTGGCAGTTGCAGTAATTACATATTACATAATCCGTCATATTAAGGAAGAGAGAGCCCGTGTGAAAAAGCTGATGATGCAGCATGGCTTCGAGGAGGCGGATGAGAGCACAAAAAATCTCGAGGAGAAGTTAAAAGAGATCAGTCTCCGGAAATACAAGGTCCTGAATGTATATAATGTCTACCGCCATCGTTCTTCGGATTTCAATCTCTACCGTATGAAGGTCGATCGAGGCGATTCCGACAGCCCCGATCCGTTATTCTATGCCATTGAAAGCAGTCACTTGAACCTGCCCCGCTTTGCGATTTTCCCCCATATCAAGCTCCCCGGCCTTCTTGGAAAACTCTGGGAGAAGCTGGTGGGGCACATTCGAAAAACTCCCGGCGTATCACGCATAAGGCTTGAGGATGTGTCAGAGTTCAATTCACGGTATTTGCTTTATGGGACAAGCGAAACGGCTATTAATCAAGCCATTGTG
>WJIM01000367.1 GCA_014730285.1 Candidatus Zixiibacteriota bacterium | reverse complement strand
GGCGGGAAGCTGGATCGGCGGCACCGGCAATATGGCCGCGGTAGCCGAGGGGCTGCAAACACCGCCCTCGGCATTCGGACTGGCCGCACTGGCCGACAACATTGTCTATATAGTCTGGCTGCCGATTATGCTCGGCTCCAAACTTCTGGCAAAACGCTTCAATAAATTTACCGGCGTATCCAAAGAGCGAGTGGCCGAGATGGAAAAGGCCGCCAATGAAATCAAGCGGGATAAGGGACGTCAGGCAATGCGTCATGTTCTTTATCTCCTGGCAGTCGGCTTTGCGGCCACCTGGCTGGCCGGGCAATTGTCCCAGGTCTTCCCGGAAGTAGAGCCGGTACTTACCGCCAGCACCTGGCGGATTCTTCTGGTGACTACATTGGCATTGGCATTATCCTTCACCCCTGCCAAAAATATTCCCGGCTCTCATGAAATCGCGATGGCGCTTATATACCTATTCGTGGCCAACATGGGTGCGCGCGCTCATGTAAGCGAGGTCCTGGGACAAGCACCGCTGTTTATAGTGGGCGCGTATATCTGGGTCTTCGTCCACGGCGGGTTCTGCTTGATGGGAGCCA
Organism: Candidatus Zixiibacteriota bacterium; assembly: GCA_014730285.1. GTDB lineage: Bacteria > Zixibacteria > MSB-5A5 > JAABVY01 > JAABVY01 > JAABVY01. The sequence goes on along the minus strand of WJIM01000367.1, from coordinate 2,295 downwards.
AGATATTCAAGGTTGATGTCCACTCCGCGGCGATCGCCTCTGCTGCCAATATCGGAGGCGCGGCCTCTGCTCCGGTGGTAGCGGCCTATCACAAGGAATCGCTGGTGCCGGTCAGTATTTTGATGGCGCTGATCGGGTATGCGATCGGAACCTACGCCGCCTTTGCCACAGCCCAGTTCTGCTACTGGGTCTCGACAATTTATTTTTAATTATTAAATTGTCAAATCCCGGAAGGATTTGACCTACGATTGCCTATTTATCTAATTGTAGGTCAAGCCCTGAAGGCCGACGAGTCGGCCTGAATGGCTTGAAGAAACGGTTATCCCAAAACTCCAATTTATCAATCAATAAGGCAAATTCGTTAGAGATTCTTCGGTCGTCCTCGACCAAAGGTCGGGACTCTCTCAGAATGACATAGCAGTCGCTATTTATCTCAAACCGGCTTAAAGGCTTTCACCGACACACTCAGTATTTTATCCTTTAAATCATCAGACATATTGGTCTCAACATACAGATGCTCTTTGTCGATACTGACATTTTCGAAGCCGGCCGATTTGATTACCTCAATATAATCATCTTTCAGCATAGCTCCGGCAATGCATGCCGCCCAGGCTTCGAAATCCTTTCTCACGTGCTCGGGAATTTCCTCCTTAAGGGTCAAGTCAGATACCATTATCCGTCCACCCGGCTTGAGCACACGAAACGCCTCGGCAAACGCTTTCGATTTATCGGGAGCAAGGTTTATCACGCAATTGGAAATGATGAGATCAACTGAATTATCTTCAATCGGAAGATTCTCAAGTTCTCCCAGACTGAACTCCACATTATCGTACCCGCCCTCAAGAGCATTCTTTTTTGCCAGATTGATCATCTTCTCGGTCATATCAATGCCGATAACCCTGCCGGACTTGCCAGTCAAACGTGCCGCCAGGAAACAGTCGATTCCACCTCCGGAACCAAGGTCGACCACTGTCTCGCCCTCTTTTATATCCGCCAATGCGGTTGGATTTCCGCAACCCAGTCCCAAAACCGCCCCGCCGGGGATACTCTCCAGATCGGTTTTTGAATATCCGACCTCAATTTCAATCGGTGAAGGCGAGGAGCAACATCCGCATCCATCGCGCTTTCCTTCGGCTACTTTGCCGTATCGATCCTTGACGTATTTTTTGACATCGTCAGAATATTTTGTATCAGACATAACTATCTCCTATACTGATTTATCCGCTTGATCCCTGGCAAGCTCGTCCCATAGATCATACGCACGCCGCACATGCGGTATTGTAATCGATCCGCCCACAACCAGTCCAATCGACATCAACTCATCCATCTCTTCCTTGGTCACGCCCTCCTCAAAACAGCGGTCGACATGATAGGCGATACAATCATCACACCTGAGCACCAGGGAGGATACCAGCCCCAGCATCTCCTTATACTTAACCGGTATCGCGCCTTTTGAATAGACAGCATTATCGAGAGTAAAGAAGCGTTTTATATGCGTGTTTTCTGTCGAGAGCACCAGATCGTTTAGACGATGACGTTCCGCCTTGAACTGCTCCAGCTTGATTCCCATAATTTTCCTCCTGATATCGGATAAAGATTATTATCTAACGCAAAATTGAACACGACATCTGTTTCTATTGTTGCAATTCCCGTCAATAAGCTTATAATAGGTAAATGAATATGCGCATATCCACAATACTAATTTTGTTTTTCAGCTTTTTTATTCTGGCATGCGAGGAAGGGCCGGTTATCGAGGACTCCCAGCGCAGACTGATCTCATGGAAACCGCCCGCCGATTTCAAACCGTCATATATAACCCAGGACGAGGACAGCATCTACTGGGGACTGTTCATCTCCAAACGATATTCAGCAAAATATAATCTCTGGACAGTGAAATCATCGGACCGTCAGAACTGGGTTGACCCCATCCTGATCGAAAATGCCTACGCTTTCTCAGATATCGATTTTGAGGTCAGAAACGACAGCCTGCATTTTGTGGTCTATGAGATCGATCCCGGATATTTCCCGGATCACGGCCTGGGTCTGGGAGCGTATGTCGATTATAAGGATGATATCAGCCTCTCATATTCGATCAAGGAGCTTCGCAAAGACCGCGATCTGGATAAAATCTATGACAATATCGAAAAAGAACTATTAACTTCAGATCGCCTGCCTGATACCGATCTTGACGGCAAAAACGATTTGATGGACTACTGTCCGCTTTCCAAACCGCATCCATTTGACAGAAATCACAGGGTCTACGAGTCGGTATTGTGGAATATTATACAATCCTCG
>WJIM01000366.1 GCA_014730285.1 Candidatus Zixiibacteriota bacterium | reverse complement strand
GGGCGAGGCCCCGTAGGATATATACTGGGAGAGATCAAGCCCGAATGATTCCGGATCGCGGGTTGCCATGACGATGCTTACGATATACTCCTTAACCTTGTCATCAACATAAATATTGCTAATCACCCTGCGGGCATTCATGATTTCTTCAGGAGAGGTAACCTTATCGATCTCAAAGGACTGACCAACCGTCATGCGATCCATAATTTGCAGTTCTTCCTCACGCCGGGGATATGTGATCTTGATCTTCAGCATAAACCTGTCCACCTGCGCCTCGGGTAATGGGTATGTCCCCTCCTGCTCGATCGGATTCTGTGTCGCCAGAACCATAAACGGCTTATCCAGCGGATATGTTGTATCGCCGATAGTGACCTGACGTTCCTGCATCGCCTCCAGAAGCGCAGACTGCACTTTGGCCGGAGCGCGGTTGATCTCATCAGCCAGAATCAGGTTAGCGAAGATGGGGCCTTTCTTGGGAAAGAAATTGCTCTCCTGCGGCGAGTAGACCATTGTCCCGATCAAATCCGCCGGAAGCAGATCGGGCGTAAACTGCAATCTCTGGAAACTGGCCTGAATGCAATCGGAAAGCGTCTTGATCGAAAGGGTTTTAGCCAGACCGGGAACGCCTTCGATTAAAATATGTCCGTCCGCCAGAAGTCCCACCAGAAGGCGGTCGATCAGGTAATTCTGTCCGACTATAATCTTGCGGATTTCATCAGTCAAATTCTGCAGAAATTTCGACTTCTCTTCAACCTCAGCCTGAATCTCTTTAATATCCTGGTTCATACTCTATCTCCCGATTCGCTTTGCGTTTTGGCTTTATCTATGTATTGATTTATGTTCTTCAGTTCTTCAAGAAGCTTGCTCAATTCGGCTGTATTATGGGTAATGCCTCCGAATTTATATTCCTCGAGGTTGTCATGAGTAATCTTCAAAAGCTCGATCAGACGCAGATTCACGCCTTTATCATGAACCATCATCATGCGCTTATCGAACTTCTTGCCCTTCAATCCAAGGCGGTAATTGTCTTCGATAAATTCATTGACATAATTGAAAGCCTGCTGTGTGAATGTGTCCGTCTTACCCGAAGCCAGCAGTTTTTTCATTTCCTCCGCCCAGCGCTGGAATTTGGTCTCGATATTCTGCTCTTCTTCCTCCATGAACTGCTTTGACCTCGTCCTCTTCAGCCAGAGATAAAAACCGCCCACCGAAATCAGCACCACCAGCACAAAAATCCCGATCATATAAACAGCATTGGACTTTGCAATTCCCTGCGGCGAGGGACTAACGTCGATTTCGAGCTCCTGTGATGTCAGATATTTATCTTCTGTCTGGCCGACCGGCTTATACGGTATCTCGAAAGACGGGATCGTGTAATCGCCTGCTTCCTCTGCCACCATTTTGAAAGTCGTTATTCTCTCCTCAAAAGTCTGGCCCTCTTCGATGCCTCTTCTATGACGGGGCGAGGTCGAGACTGTGGTAAATCCGGGCAGTTCCAGCTTGGATAACGGCTCCACCTGGTATTGCTCCGGCATCCCGTAAACCGTGACTTTCATAGTGATCGTAAGGGTATCTCCGACTTTTAGATGCTGGCTGGAGGGAATCACCTCGAACGACAATTCGCCCGCAGAAAGCGGAAGCAGAAGTGTAAGTATAAATAATATAATCAGTTTGGCGATTCTCATATTCGTCCTAATAAAGCCGACCCTTAGAAACTGTCAAGTGGTAATTTCTGCCGGGCCAGAAGCAATGTCAGCATGCCAACAGGCATCAGCACTTTCAGCCAGGCGGAAATCATCTTATACGTGTTATGACTTGGTCGTTTCCACATAATAAAAATCAAAATCACTACCGGTAAAAACACGCCGATTATGAATATTACCATGAATTCGAGACCTGGTTTCAAAAAAATGTAGATCATTACTGCCAGAATCGCAACTACAATAAAAGCCAGTGTCACCAGCAACCTGGAGATATTCTCCGACCAGCTTACAGCAACAGTGGAAATCCCGACCCTGCTGTCGCCTTCCACATCCTGCAGATCTTTTATAAGCTCCCGACCAAAGTGGAAAAAAAACGCCATCAATGTCCCGGCGTTCAGCAGGTTAAAATCCCAGAGCATGTAAAAAGGATTGAGATATCCGGTATAGATAAATGTCAATGCGGCAATCAAGGCCACCCAGATATTTGAGATAAGCGGTATCCTCTTGATAAACAGACTGTATAGAAACAGCGCGACAGAGGCAATTGCCGCAATTATGAAGCATTGCGGATTCAACAATAATGACAATACAAGTCCCAGCACAAGCATTATCTGAAGCAGGATAATTGCTGATCTGACGCTTAGCTTTCCGGACGGCAGCGGGCGCCGGGGATGATCGATTTTATCAGCTTCAAAATCGGCTATATCGTTATGAATATTACCATAGGCGGTTATAAATCCGGCCGCAAATGCCGCAATTATAATTTTATGTACCGGCGGCAAAAACGGAGCCAGTAAAACCGCTATCACCACTACGAACATTGTGATAACACAGTTCTGCCACCTGATCAGATGTAATAAATCAGCCAGATATCGCATCAAAACCTGTTATCCAGTATAAGGTAAAGTTTGCCCTCGCTGAAGCTGTCATCTTTGCTCCAGCCGATATTCAAATCCAAACCGGTCTGCCCCGAAAATAGATGAAACCCGAAGCCCGCGCCAAATAAAAACTCATCATCAAATGAGGGCTCATCTGTTGAAGAATATATATCCGACAGACGGGCATAGCCGAGATCGGCAAAGATAAATCCTTTCAATTGACTCTTTTGGTATACTCCAAATTCCAAATTGACCCATCCCGCACGAGTTGTGATAAACTGCTCCTCGGAATATCCGCGCAATGTCTCCCGTCCCCCCAGCTTAATCATCTCGGCCGCAGAAATCAAACTTTCATCCTCGGAAAATCCCTCAAAACTGGCTTTCATATCGGCAAAGAATAATTGCGAGATTTGCAGGCCCAAACGAAAACCAAGCTCGGCCTTAAACGGGTTGAAGCTGTTATCATCGGGAGTTTCTCCCTTAGTTCGATATAAACGTTTATGAATATAAGACAGCCTGACATCAAAGCTTCGCCCCGAAAGATCAAAATCCCTGTCATCAAAGGATGAAAGCGCTATTCCAACCGATGCCTGATACACCCGGCTGTCGAAAATCGACCTGAAGCTTTCGCCCTGAGCGGTGACTTTTGTCCATTTTAATCCGGCGTTGAGCTTGTCATTCAATGAAAAGGTCTGCGAGATATTAGCTTCGGCATTCAGGGAGAGATATAAATCCCTGAATTTCTCCTGAGCAATTTCATAGGATGTTTCGAATGGTATTCCCAACGGGTACGGATACTCGAAGCTCAGACGGATGCGGCTGGAGGTTTCCCCCGGTTTATTCCACTTTATGAAGAAATTCTTGCCGTCCCCGAACGGATTGTAAAAGCTCAAATCCAGAAATCCGAACACAAAACCATCAACCTGCTCGGTGCCCGGATTATAACCCAGCGCACCCTCCAGACGATTCAAGCCACGCTGTTCGATATCGTACTCAAGCAGGCAGCTATTATAATTATTATAAAACTTCTCATCAGGCGGCCCCTCGATCTGCATATAATCAAGCGAATTGATCCGGGCTATCGAGTTTTCTACTTCAGTCTGGCTGAACGGCATTCCCTGCTCTAGTCCCGACTTTCGCTTCATGAAATCCGCTGACAGATTTTTCTCCGATTGGAACATAAGCGAGTCTATCTGCACGAACGGCCCGGAGGTTATCTCAAGCGCAACATCAACAAAGAAATCTGACTTTTCCAAACTCTCGATCTTCGACTGCGCAAACGGGAAGCCGTTATCCGCAAAGATATCCACAGATTTCGTAAGCAATGCCTGTATATTTTCTGAAGTTGCAGGACGGTTTACAAATTCACTTTCGAGTTCAATCTCTGCTTCCTGCAGAGCGCTTCCAATCAGACTTATATCCACCGAGCCGAATTTATAAAGCGGTCCTGACTCAATTTTGATTTTCATCACGGAATAGTCATCAAAGGCTATATCGATATCGGCTTCAAAATAACCTTCCCTTTCCGCCATCATATATAGTGTGTCCTCAAATATCACCACAGAATTGCTGTCGTTTTTGACTTCAGCCCATACTCCTTTAATAGATTTTTCGTTGAGTATATCATCACCCTCCAGAAGAATATCTACACCGGTTAAGGTCTGCATAAATGCGAGAACTACGGCTAATGTAAAAATAAGATTTCTCATCAGAAATTAGCCCTCATGCTTAATGAGCCGCGGTGACGTGTTTCCAGACCGGGGATTTTGTCGGCGCTGTATTTCAACTGAGCTGTAATATTCTTATTGTATTTGAAATTAAAACTCGCACTCCAGTTGAAATTGTCGCCGGGACGATTTCCTGCCGCAAACTGGTATGGGATAAAAGCATCGCTGTTCGTTTCCACCCGGTAGTATGAAAAATCGGCTGAAATTCGACCCCTGTCGGCTATTCCGAAGGCCGGAGCGATCCGTGCGCCGTACATATCGACATCCAGATCATCAGCCTTGCTGTAATCATGCAGAAAACGCGGGCTGATAGATATTTCAAACTGCCGTCCGGAATAAAAAATCAGTTCCGAGAGAATATCATGCTCGCCAAAATCGGCAGAGCCGAAATAGCCGGAGGATTCGCGTTCCCTTTTAAAGCGATGTTCCAGTCTCAGGTTCAGGCTCTGATCGAGATTGACGAAGACCTTTTCGAAGATAATTCTCTGGTATCGGTCGCTCTGCAGGTCACGAATCCGGTCTGTAATCTTATTCTCCTCAAATCCGAGGCTTATAATATCACCCCGCCGAGTACCGATATTAAATGTCTGCCTCAGGTCAAAGCTCGAGAAAATCGGATTATCCGGATAGCTCTCCCAGAATGGCAGAGTGTAGAGCAGATTCAGGCGAAAGGAGTTGTCACCGCGCTCCTCCAGATTCAGATTTGTCTCCGAATTAAGCTGCGAAAGAGCCTTGAGTTTTTTGAATACTTTCAGGAAATCCAGCCGCAAATTCATGCTTTTCTCGGATGATAATCCTGCCGCACCGGTCTCAAGCAGCTCATCGACTGCGATATAATCGCCAAACGGATCGCGGACATAGATCGAATCCTCCAGACGAAAATCACCCTGCCCGTCCTCGACCTTGATAAAATTGCGGGCCAGGCGGTTGACGAGTTGACGGCTGAGGCGGTAGGATAAATATCCGCTGAAGATATTTCGGGGGCCTTTGAAGTTTATTCTGGATAGAGATTTAGTCTCGGTCAAATTCGGCAGACGTCCCCCGGCATATTCTACCTCGCGCCTGACAATCTCGGACTCGGCCCGGATTTTTCCGTCCAGCAATGACTTCTTGATTCCGGCGTCAATTACCAAATCCTCAAAATCATCTCTCCAAACCGAATCCAGACAATCCTGATCCTTGCGCGAAATTCCGGCAGAGATACCGGCATAGGAGGCGCGCGCGTATAAGCGGTCAAAGCTGATGCCGCCCAATGTATCGATAAATAGTTCTCGCGTGTCCCTTTCATCCTCCCATCCGGCGGTAATAGAAATATCTTTGGCAGAATAGCCCGCTTCCAGCTCATTTTGATATAAACGGCTGGATATATCATCCTCTTTAAAATCCGCAATACGGTCATCCCGCCTGTATCCGAACCTCAATGAATCCACAGGTTCAATACTCAGATTTATATAATTGCGGTCGGCGGTAACAAAGCTCCCATCCTCGTATCTTCCCAGAAGGCCATTGAATCGGAAAATATCTGTCAGTCCAAGTTGCTGGCTGATCTCATATTGGTCCGAGCGTTTGAAAATCGAATCTCTGTTAAGCGCCCATTTACGGTTAAGCTCAACCTGAAGCGATCTTCCCGGAAGGCTGAAGCTTTTTTCCTGCACCGAGAGATTGAGATCTGTTTTGATAAATCGAATCAGATTTTTGGAATTCGAGCTGTCTACAGGTGTAAAGGACACCTTTGCCTCGCCCAAAAATCCCTCGTTGTCAGCATCATCGAAATTGGAGAAAAGATTTTCATCGTTAGCCGAACCGGAAGCTTTCAGGCTGAATTCAACGGCATTGGCAATTCCTCCCGAGGCTGCGGCGTAGAATGCGCGTGTCCTGGACGGCAGCGGTATGAATTCGAACGGCAGATAGTTTCCGCCGCCGGGTCCGCGATAGATGTAAATGCCGTTGCCAATATAAACATAATCACCGGCTCCCCGATCCACTCTGGAGAATCTGACATCATAACTCCCCGTACTGTCGCCGACAAAACGATAGAACTGATTACCCAGGCTGTCCGTATCCAGAACATAAGCGCCCTCTTCCTCGCCCACAAATCTCGCGCCGTCACGAACCGCCTGATTCCGTTCGTCTCCTGCACTTCGCAGTATTTCACGGTCTGTGTCCGATAAAATGGTATTCACCGGATTATCGCGGGAATCTCCTATTTGCATAAATCCGAACGATGTCTTCAGATTTCCATCAAAGGTTTGAAATCCCAGCTCTCCGGAATAGTAGTTTCTTCTGTAGGATTGATCGAGATATTCGTAATCGATGACAATGCGGGAACGCGAATTGAGATTTATCCTCGGATTGAAGGTAATCTCGCCCAGAGCATAATCGATAATATAATCCTGATCCGCTCCCGCGTTCAGAAGCCTGCCGTCAAGATAGACTTTCTCGGTGCCGCTTACTATCGAGGTGCGTGCCCCGGTGGGTGTGTTCAAGCTGTACGGCCCCGATATCCCGTCCTGCGCAAAAAAGCTCACGGATCGATACCTTCCCTTGATCCCGGCCACAGTCGCGCGTCCGTTGAATGCATGCAGATTAAATGAAGCATCCGCGCCCTTAAGCCGTTTGCTGAATGATGATATCCCGCCCCAATCATGGACATAATCCATATCCCCCAGAAGCGCTCGGAAGTTTCTGGCCCGGGCCTCCACCGATATCGATTCAATATCCTCCAAGGAGCTCGAAAGTCCCGCCACCTGAGGCTG
>WJIM01000365.1 GCA_014730285.1 Candidatus Zixiibacteriota bacterium | reverse complement strand
TTCATAGTAGATGACCTTGACATTTTGCGGGCAGTAATTTTCGTTGTTTACTTTGTGCTTGTAAAGATTTTCGATATCCTCCCAGAATCCGGGATGGTTGTTGGCGGCATCACCGCCGCCGCTTATCAGGATTCCGAATTTGCAGGAATCGCAGTCGCGGGGCTGGTTGATGTCGAACTTCTCGCCTTCATCTTTTGGCAGGTATGGATCGAATTTGCCTTCGTTGATTAATTCGTAGCCCGTAGCATCTATAGAAATATATACCGTGTCATCCGGATAAATCGGATTAGGATTCGGAATAAGGGAAACCGTTCCGGTCACCAGAACCATACCGCCGTACCAGTAATCCAGCGGAGGCATAGCGCCTTCAATGAAAATTATCGTATGCTGGGGCATCAGCTCGCGCGAGATATAGCGGGCATAGTTGGTGACCAGCTTGCTGTCGTTGCCCTCCGAAAATTCACCGAGAACATTGACAACCTGGCCCTCAACCGCCTGCATATTAGCATATAAATCCGGTATGCTGTAAAACAGCTCAAGTACCCGGATTACCCCGGTCATGCTGGGGTGAAAAGTGCAGTCGTATTCGTAATAACCGGGATTATTAAATGTGTAGCTGTACGATTCTCCCGGAGCCAGTGTTCCGGAATCCCAGATACCGTCAAGCGAGGTCGAGGTGTGGTTTACGGTATGATTATTGGTCCAGCGCACTGTGGCCCCTGTCTCGACTGCAAGGTCGGCGGGATCGAAATTGAATCCCGGAATCGAAACATCGACAATTTGAGCGTTAAGGCTTAATGGAATCATGAGGAGTAGAAATGCAAAAATTACTCCCCGAATGTGATTTGATTTGGATGTAGTATTCAAGTTGCCTCCCAAAGTGAGATAGTTGGTTTTATTTCAATATCAGGCGTAGATAGCGAATGTATTCTGCTTCTTGGACTTAAAATAGAATTTATACTATATATGTCAAGGACAATTGTAATCTTGAGGGAAGCACTCAGAATAACGGGATTTCCATTCAATAAAGTGCCATTTGTAAATATATTCCAATTCTGGATGCGAAGGCCGGTATCTTGCATTTCTTTCTTTCAAATTCATGCATACCCAGAGCGATGTAAAAGGGAAGTGTGGATTCTCCGATGGCGATGACCTTTAGTTCCTTATGTCCTTCTTGAAATATTTCGTTTTTGCAGTAGTTAAATAGCTGGCGGCCGATACCATTGCGATGCCATTCGGGATGGACATATAGCTTCGTGATTTCGCATCCTTCGATTGCCGCCATGCCAACAAGTATTTCGCCCTCAAAGGCAACGATATAGTTCTGGATCTGTGATTCTCTTTCAATCGTTTCCACTGAGCCGCGTTTTGTAAGCAGAAAATCCAGTTCTGATTTGCTGTAGTTTTCTGTTTGAGCTAGATATCTATATGACGAGCATAATAATTCACTCACATTATCGATATCTTCTTTTTTCATTGCGCGGATGGAAAGCATAGTACAGTATAGAATAGTTTCCGGGTGACCCGATCTTCAAGTCGGGATTATTTATATTTCAATTCAACACTCCCTCAAGCTTGGGGCGCCCTGAAAGAGAATTTGCATTCACGCCCAAAGCCAGTTTGGGCGTGCCACCCGTATATTATACCACTCTATAGTCCCGCGGTCAGCATGAAATAGAACCAGGTACCGGTGTCGGAATAGGGGCTTTGCCAATCCTCTGAGGGGAAGAACAGCGATAATCCGCCCTGGGCATCAAGATTCTCATAGAGATTATATTTAGCGGTAAAATCTATCTCGCTGCCAATTGCATTTGATGTTTGCATAAGGATGCCGGACCCGGAATAAAAATAGTCTTCCATGGTGCGGAAGTAGTGAAAATCAAAACCGAACCACCATTTTTCGGTCGGCATCAGGGATACGCGTGCGAATAAATCCATCAGGCCTTCAAGCGGATTGCTTACAAAATAATCCATATATCCACGGAAGGCATGCCCGGTAGCATAGAGGTTGTTATAGGTGTTCAACTCTGAAGGATCGGTGCCATCATCACCGGAGGTAATATCCACCCCGGCAGCAATTCTGGGGCTGGCGCTGCTGTTCTGGAAGGTGTAGCCCAGCTCGGCGGCAACCATATAAGCCTTAATAGTTTCGACATTTATCATGTCGTATTCGCCACCCTGATAGGCAAAATCCAGATTGAAATCCAGCCCGTATTCGGTCTGGCGATGATAATATGTTCCTACCGTATAACGTGCGATCGTGGCCTTGCCCGAGCCGGGGCGGGATTCCTGATGGTCATAATCGAGGATTCCAAACAGATGGAAATGATTGTTCAGCCATCTGGTATAAAGGCCGTACAGATGATGGTCTCCGGCTCGCGGGGGAGTCCCGAATCCCCTTTCCACTATTTTCATCAAGAAGACATCAAACGACATAAGGCCGCCGTCATATCCCAAACGCAGGCCGTCAAATGTCCGGCCCACATTGCTCCATCCCACGGCGCCGATAACACGCTGGCGGCCATATTTGGCCTCAAAACGTCCAACCTGCATCCAGCCGCCCTCCATACCCGGGATCATGAATTTGATAAAGGCCTGATGTAC
>WJIM01000048.1 GCA_014730285.1 Candidatus Zixiibacteriota bacterium | reverse complement strand
CGGATGATGCCATTAACTGGCAGCTCTTTGCCGAGGTCTGTTGTGAGGTACCGTTGTACACCTGTCCGGCTAATCAGGAATGGCCGACACATGGCCAGAACTTTGGCAGAACAGGTTACTCTACCAATATCATCGGCGATCTGACCAACTTCGCAAAACTCTGGGAGTGGCAGGGTGATTATGTAATCGCCTACGGCCATCCCGTGATCGCTAACGAATTAGTCTACATAGCCTTCTACGATGAGATCGTTGCTCTTGATCTGTATACGGGTTCTGTAGTCTGGCGCACAGGTAACCCTGTGGTCGGATTCAATCCGCAGTATACGGCATTCATGGGCAATGCGAACAACTTCCTGACTACTACTCCGACTATTGACGACGGCAGAATCTACTTCGGTACAGGACGTTCATCATTGACTGAAGGTATTGTTTGTGCTGATGCATTAACCGGCGACACCATCTGGGTGCGTCATGCCGATCTGGGCAGCCCGCTGCCTGGCGGCGTTGGCGGTTTGACCGGTGAAATGCAGTTTACCATCCCCGTGGTTCTGGGCGACAACGTCTATTTCGGAACAAGTTTCGGCGAATTATACGGTCTGAATAAACTGACCGGCGCTGATGTCTGGAATGTGGCGCTCGACCAGGGTGTGGTATTCTCACCCACCACAGACGGAACTGATCTGTTTGTGGGTACTTCCAGCGCCGGTTCCGGTCCTGGCGGTACACTTTACAAAATCGATCCCGCCACAGGTGCGACTCTTTACACCTGGGCCGGAATCGAAACACCCAATCCTAATGAGGACTTCGACGTTGCCCCGGTTTATGATGCTGAAGAAGATGCTGTTTATGTAGCCGGTACACTTCCGGCCATGATCGGCCAGAATCAGGGCGCGTTGATTAAGCTGGCAGCGGCTGATCTTTCACCGCTGTGGCCCAGCTGGAATCTGATCCAGGCTCCCTGGTACGTTACCCCCAACTATATGCCCACACCGTGGAACAGAATCACGGTCGGCGGCGCGGCAACACCCGGCGGTGCTGCCTGGGGTCCGTACACGCCCGGCAATTCCACCCTCAGTTCGACCAAGCAGTTCACAGCTGCTGGCTCGTTCGTATGGTTCGGCGATTTCGTCAACCATGTAGGCGACAGATGGGCGATCTCCAGTAACTCCTTCGCCTCCACCTGTGACCCGTATCTGTTTGCGGGTTATATCTGGAACGAGGGCACCTGGAGAGTTATGGAAGCCATGACCGGTAATGTTCTCCTGAGCTACCGCTTCAGTGGCGGCGTTCTGGGTACGGCTGTGGCTGAATATGCTGATGAAGATTATGTGATCGTAGCCACCTTCGATTCCGATTATGGCAACACCTTTGGTAAGGTGTTCTGCTTCAAGGTCGGCGCCGATCGTCCGCGTCTGCATATTCCCGATCCTGTCGTGAATCTTGACGCTGTTTCGTTTATCGATGTCTATCCGATCTCCAGATTCGGCGATGTCTTTGCCAATATCGGCAGTGCACCGCTGACCTGGGATATGGAAATCGTGACCGCGAAGGACGGCGCCATGATGGCTTCCGGCAATGGTCTTTCCAAGTATGCCGAAGTCTCCGAAACCGGCCAGTTCGATCTGCATGGTCTCGAGAATCGTCAGCTTAACGACCAGTTCCAGGGCAAAGACAACGATCTCGGCAACATTTCAAGAGCTGCCGACTTTGTCAGGTTCCCGGGCGGCGCCACCACCACCTCAGGTGTGCTGGGCGCCGGCATGCTCCAAAACCAGGAATTCGTACTCGATCCTGCGTTGATGGACCGCGGACCTAATGCCTTTGAAGTAACAATCGATTCAGACGATCCTGACTTTAATCCTGAAGACGATTCGCCTTATCCGCATGCCGAACCCCAGACCTCGATTACAGTCGTGGCCGTGAAGGGTTTTGCATTCTGTGATGGCTATATTGACTTCGGTGACGCTCTCCAGAACACATCCTATGTCAACAACGACGGCTGGATGTCCGAGGCTGGTCCTGCAGATGCCTTCGCCATCGACGGCGTAGAGAACTTCTGCTACCACCACTCATGGTTCTATGGTTATGAAGATGACCATATTGCCTGGCTGGATGAGGTCACCGGTATTAACGGATTCGAGCCCAACAGCGTCTGTACCTTCGATACATTCTCGGCTGACATTTACAATGCCACCGGTCTCGACAGGACAATCACCGGTGATCGCTTCAGCGCTTCCTGGATTGACTCGCTGAAGGATGCCAGCGGTAACTTTGATCCTGCCGCCACCATCGGCATGGAAATGTTCGTCAAGGAGTACGGCGGCCATGATGTTCTCTTCAACAATTTCAAGTATATCTATGTTGAAATTCAGAACCGTGGTTCCGACCCGCTCCCGGCCGATCTGTACTGGGGTACTTTCTCTGACTGGGATGCCGGTGATTATACCGCTAACGTACAGGTTGGTTTGATCGGTGACGGTCTCTCATCCTACAGAATGTTCGACAACACCGCTCCTGAATATCAGTACGGTGTAGGCGGCGTTCCGCTTGCAGGCAACCTGTTTGTGGGCGGCGATCCCACTATGGGCGCCTACGGAACCTTTGCTGTTGCGAACGATCCTGTGGTCTATGACGGCATTATCACCGACTCATTCTTCAACTATATCGACGATTGCCCGCCGTATACAGACTGCTACTATCCTGGCACCGAAGTGGGTGTCAACCCCGGTCAGGATATGTCAGGCATTCTGACTGCCGGCAAGCAGTTCGTTGATGGTGACGAAACCGTCAAGGGCGGTGTCGTGATCTTCGGATTCAACGATGCTACCGCACCTGGCGCCGAAATTGCCGACGTAATGAACTTCGCCAACAAGTTCGCAGGCTTTGGCCGCGGCGATGTCAACGACGATAATGTCGTTAACATCCTCGACCTCTGCGTGCTGAACTGCTATGTTGCAGGCTGCGGCTGCTACCCGCATCCGTTCCTGTATCTGGGCGATGTTAATGCAGACGGCAATATCGATCAGTTAGACGTCGATTATCTGTTCAACTATCTGTTCATGGGCGGTCCGATGCCCACGGGCGATTGGGTTGTCAGGTAATAAATCGATTCTAATAGATTCGGGGAAAGCAAGTTTTGCTTGCTTTCCCTTTTTTTTTGCTTAGATTTTAGTTTTTTAACTTTGGAATCGATACCTCTATGCCGGACAATAACGAAGAACTCCGCCAGGCGGGCAAACTGCTTTATCCTTACTTCCGAGAATATGTGAGTGTGGAAGCGATATACCATCGCGGCGAGGATTTGATATTCAAGGCAACCCCGCGGATGCCTCTGGAGGATTTCAAGGATAAACTCGCGAAACAGGCTTACGAGGCCGGATTCTACCTGGCCTTTTTTCAGGACGGCGATTCGCTTTTGATCGTGGCCAAGGATATCAGGCCCAAGACCAAAAAGATCCCCTGGCTCAATATACTGCTCTTCGTGCTTACATTGGCTTCCATGATTATCGCCTACGGCTATATCAAATACGACTCGGAGATTTTCAGGGACTTCAGTCTGATGTCGGAGGGTATCAAGTTCGCGCTGGCCCTGATGCCGATCCTGCTCTTTCATGAGTTCGGCCATTATCTTGCCGCGCGCCGCAATAAGGCCAATGTCAGCCTGCCCTATTTTATACCGGCGCCGACCCTGATCGGAACGCTGGGGGCGGTGATTAAATCCCGTTCCCCCTTCAAGACCCGTCGGGAGCTTTTTGATGTCGGAGCGGCAGGTCCTCTGGCAGGATTTGTGCCCGCTGTCATAATTCTGGCAGTTGGATTTACCAACGCCGAAGCTATTGCGATCGGCGACCAGCCGCTGGGCACCGGACATCTTCTGATGGGGCAGTCGCTGATTTACTATCTTTTAAAGATGCTTTTCGTCTCGCCGGTACCGGAGGGCTACACGCTTATAATGTCGCCTACGATCTTTGCCGGATGGGTGGGCTTATTCGTTACTATGATAAACCTGATGCCGGTGGGACAGCTTGACGGCGGACATATTATCTATGCCATGTTCGGGAAAAAGCTGCAGCTTTACCTGGCCTGGGTTGTTGTGGCCGGTCTGGTGGCGATGGGATTTTTGTGGCCGGGGTGGTTTATCTGGGCCTTTCTGGCGGTAGTTATAATAAAGCTAAAACACCCCCCTACGCTTAATGATGCCATTAAACTTGACCGGAGCCGTGTAATTTTGGGATGGATATCGATTGCCCTGTTTATACTGACCTTTATTCCGATTCCTCTGAAATTCGTGATTGTGCAGTGATAACGGGATTTCTCAGGTGGTAAATGAGGAGGCAAAAGTCTGCTGGTTTACTTCCTCCACATTGCCGTAAATGGCGGAAAACTCATCTTTATTATCTTTCAGAACCTCAAGAAATATCTCTACCAGCTCCGGATCGAATTGTCTCTCGCTGCATTCGGTCAATTCCCGGGAGACCTTTTCAAGAGAGGCGCCTTTGCGATAGGGGCGGTTGGTCAGGATGGCATCGACCGTATCGGCAATCGCCAGCACCCGTCCCTCGATCGGAATATTCTTACCTTTCAATCCGAGCGGGTAGCCGCTGCCGTCATACTGCTCGTGGTGATAGAGAATGAACGGCAAAGCCGGTTCAAGCATCGGTATGCCTTCCAGCATTTTAACTCCGGTCTCCGGATGCATCTGCATAATCCGGCGTTCCTCATCGGTGAAACGTCCCGGCTTATTGAGAATCGAATCGGGCACGCCGATTTTACCGATGTCGTGCAGGACACAGCCCATGTAGAGGTGTTTCATTTGCTCCTCGGGCCAATCCAGAGCGCGCGCTATCAAAGAGGCGATTTTATACACCCGTTCGGTGTGACCGCGGGTGTAGTTGTCGCGTGCCTCGACAGCATTGGCAAATGCCCTGACTGTGCCGATATAGGCCTGCTCCAGTTCGGTGTAGAGGCGCGAGTGCTCGATTGCTGTTGCCGCTTTCGAGGCCAGAATCCAGAGCAGATGAATATCGCCCAGGCCGAACATATCGAACTGCCCTTTACGCAGCAGGTTAAGGGTGCCGATTACATTCCCCTGAACCAGAAGCGGATGGCAGACCAGAGAAATATAGGAGGTCACATCCTGCTCGGGGATATCCTCGAGCTCATTTACTACCTGCGGACGGGATTCCTTCAGGACCTTGTAGTTGATTTCCGACTTTCCGGATAAAAGCGGATTCTGTTTTATATCGGACTCATCGCCGTAATAAGCTTCCAGTGTAAGGCAGTCCCGATGCGGATCCCAGAGTGAAATGGAAACCAGGTCGGCATTGAATTCACCGACTATGGAATTAAGCACCAGGTCGAGCAGTGAATTGAGATGAATGGTGGAGCCCATAGCTTCGGAGATCTGATAAAGCGAAATCAGGCTCTTCAAGTGCATATTTTCTTTGGCCAGCCTCTGTGCCTTCAGGCCTCTTTCAACCGTCAGTTTCAGCGTGTCGAGCTTAAACGGCTTAACGATATAATCATAGGCGCCCAGCTTGAGAACCGAGATAACGTTTTCTATGGTGGGATGGCCGGTCATGATAATAACAATCGCTTCCGGGTGACATCTGCGGGTGGTCTCGAGAATATCCATTCCGCTATGCGGGCCCATAAAGAAATCGGTGAGTACCAGATCTACCGGATGTTTGTTGATGTAGTTTAATGCGCGCGCCGGGGATGAAAAATAACGCGTGGAATATCTGTCATCGGTGGAGAGAACTTCCTTGATGATCTCACAGATAAATTTCTCATCATCCACGACGACAAGATTATATTTTTCTGATGCGGTGCTTTTTGGCTTCATTATCGGTCTGTCTCTCTGTAGCGTACATCTGTTTTTAAGTTATTAAAACCCGGTCTTTAGGTAGTTTTCGGCAGAGTCAAGCCATTTGTTATGTGTGTTTTTTGAACATAAAATATCCCTTACAAACAGCTCTTGACATACTTATAAAACAGCTCTTATTAAAGTATATGAAACTGAATCCAACCGACTATATTATAATGGCATATCTAAAATCCTCCCCTATGCATGTGTATAAACTCTCGGAAAAATTAAAAGATGATAAAGTAGATGCATGGATTCAGTATTCCATCCCGCATATTTATTATTCGCTCAGACGTTTAAAAGAAAACGGTCTTGTTTCAGTTGAAATCAAGCCCGCCAAATCGAAACCGGCTCAGAAAATCTATTCTGTAACCGTCCAGGCGCTTAAGCTTTTGGAGGGCATTCGGAATGACGATGATCTGATTTCGAACGAGCAGTTTTTTCCTTTCGATCTTGTTATCGGGCTGGCTGAACGGCTGGAAATCCCGGAAGAACAGATTAAAATTATGATCGAAAGACGTATCGCATTCCTGAAAAGCCGCCTTGAGGAAGTACAAAAAGATTTCCGGATAAAAGAAACCGGGGAAAAGAAGATGTCCGGCGGTGAGCGGCTGGCTTTTCAGCATCGGATACGATTTTTGAAAGGCGAGCTGGATTTTTATAAGAAGAGCCTGAAAGAATTTAAGTAAGCGCTAACCTTATTCGTCTGCATCATCATACATTTTCGAGGCCTGGTACGATGACCGGATCAGGGGGCCGGAGACAACACCGTCAAAACCAATATCCAGCGCAATCTTTTTAAGCTCGTCGAACTCCTCCGGGGTGTAATAGGCGATTACCGGGTGATGTTTCTCCGAGGGCGCCAGGTACTGCCCAATGGTCAGCAGCCGGCAGCCTGATTCGTGTAAATCCTCAAAAGCCTGCCGGATTTCATCAACGCTTTCCCCCAATCCGACCATCAGTCCGGATTTGGCCGGAATTTCCGGGGCATAGGATTTTACCCGTTCGATTAATTCCAGCGAGCGCCGGTAATTTGCGCCCTTTCTGACTTCGCGATAAAGGCGTTCGATTGTCTCGATATTGTGATTTAAAACATCCGGCCTGGCATCGAGCACCGTTTTCAATGCGTCATAATGACCGCGAAAATCGGGAATCAAAACCTCGACTTTACAGCCCGGATTTATCTCTCGAATCGCATGTATGGTGTCGGCAAAACCTGAGGCGCCGCCGTCGGGAAGATCGTCTCTGGTAACCGAGGTTACTACCACATATTTCAATCCAAGCTTTTTTGCGGCCTGTGCCACCCTTTCCGGCTCGTTTTGATCCAGCCCCTGAGGCTTGCCGCGCTTGACATTGCAGAAGGTACAGCCGCGTGTGCAAATATCTCCCAGAATCAGAAAGGTCGCTGTTTTAGCCCCGTAACATTCGGCCCTATTAGGGCAGTTGGCCTCCTGGCAGACGGTATGCAAGCCGTAGGATTCCATCAGGCTGCGTACCTCTCGGTAGCTGGTGCCAAGCGGGGCTTTTATCTTAAACCAGTTTGGCTTTCTCAGGCTGTTCTTTTCAATCTTCTGAGGCATATCTTCTCGAATCCGATCTGCAAAAATTTGCGCCGGAAACCTGTTCCGGCGCAAATATATTCTAATATTTTAAAGAGACCTATTGATTGATCAATTCCTTATCGTGAATCGTCTCGATATATTTTTCGGCCGCAACCGCGGCAGTGGTAGCATCACCTACGGCATTGGTAATCTGCTTAACAAGCTGATGGCGCACATCCCCACAGGCATAGATCCCAGGCACCGAGGTTTGCATACTGGTGTCGGTGATTATATAGCCGGTTTCATCCTTTTCCATCTCCTCACGCACCAGATCGCTGTTGGGCTTGAAGCCGATAAAAATAAATACAGCTCCGCAGTCTATCTTCGAACTCTCTCCGGTCTTAACGTTTTTAACAGAAACCGAGTTTACTTTTTGATCGCCGTTAATCTTTTCCACGACCGAATCCCACATGAATTCGATTTTCTCATTTGCAAATGCGCGTTTCTGGATGATCTTGGCCGCGCGAAGCTCGTCGCGGCGATGAATTATAATTACTTTCGAGCCGAATCTTGTCAGGAAGATACCTTCCTCGACCGCGGCATCTCCGCCGCCCACGACCACAATTACCTGATCCTTGAAGAATGCGCCGTCACAAATTGCGCAGTAGGACACTCCCAGTCCGGAGAGTTCTTTTTCACCCGGAACATGAAGCAGGTTGGGCGTTCCGCCGGTAGCCAGAATAACGGCATAGGCTCGCAGCTTCTGACCGTCAGATGTCTTGACCACGCGCTCATCCCCCTCACACCAGACTTCCTCAGCTCCGGTTGTCTTTACCTCCAAACCGAATTTCTTGGCATGATTTTCCATTTTGGACGCAAGCTCAGGACCGCCTATATGCTCGAATCCGGGATAGTCCTCGACCTCATGTGTATTCGCAATCTGTCCGCCCGGAAGGGCCTTCTCAAGTAGTACCGCATTCATATTGGCACGGGCGGCATAAAGACCGGCTGTAA
Organism: Candidatus Zixiibacteriota bacterium; assembly: GCA_014730285.1. Lineage (GTDB taxonomy): Bacteria > Zixibacteria > MSB-5A5 > JAABVY01 > JAABVY01 > JAABVY01. The sequence goes on along the minus strand of WJIM01000048.1, from coordinate 2,156 downwards.
GTCCGCCGGGGCCGCCGCCAATAATAATAATATCGTAGTCAACACTCATTTAACCATCTCCTTACTGCATTCTCAGAAATTCTCTGGCTAAATATATATTCTCAGACTGTAAAATCAATAGTCAACACCCTGCTGAGCCATTATTCCTTTCTGGAAAGGATGTTTTATTTCACGCATCTCGGTTACCAAATCCGCCTCATCAATCAGCTCCCGGGGAGCGTCACGCCCGGTGAGGATCAAATGAAGCTGCTCGGGTTTATCTTTGATTAGCTGAATAACATCTTCGATCTTGATCAGGTTCAGATTCAAGGCCACATTTATCTCATCCAGAATAAGATGATCGTATTTGCCGGATTCCATAGCTTCGCGAGAATATTGTAGGGCTTCCTCGGCGGCACGAATATGAGTGGAGATATCCTCTTTGTCGTCAACTATTCCCACAAAGCCCTTGCCTCGCTGTTCCATCTCGACATACGGCTTGAGCAGTTTGATACCGTCCATCTCTCCGTATTTCCAGGTGCCCTTGATAAACTGAATAATTCTCACCTTTTTCTCGTATCCGGCAGCGCGAATGCACATTCCCAGCGCGGCCGTGGTTTTGCCTTTGCCGTGCCCCGTATATACGATCACCAGTCCCCTGGTTTCCTGTTTTTCCTCGCTCATCCATCCTCCTTTTATTTATTCATCCACAACACAGAGACGGTTTATCAGTTCCACCGAATGGCGGGCAATCTGGCGCGATTTGAAGCCGTCCTGAAATTGCAGAATGCAGGTGGGGCAGTTGGTTAAAATCAGATCAGGATTGATCTTTTCAACCGCCCGCTTCTTACGGGCAAAAATCTCCATTGAATTTTCATAATGGAATATATTGTAGGTGCCTGCCGATCCGCAGCAGAAGTCAGCGTCTTCCATCTGCAAATACTGCATACCGGGAAGATTTTTCAAAAGCTCCTCAGCCTGGTCCTGGCGCCCGGCTTCACGCAGATGACAGGGCTGATGGAAGGTAATTCTCCGGCGCGGCTGACCGTTACTGCCAAATTTCAAATCGACAAAGCGCAGAATGAATTCCGAAATATCATAGCACTTCGAGGCCACTGATTTGGCTGTATCGTAATAGCGGTCGCCCTCTTTAAATAGATGCGGGTATGAGAGCACCTGACCCAGGCAGGTGGCACAGCTAAAAACTATGTATTTATAACGGTCCAGAGATTCCAGATTATAGGCAGCGTTTTCTTTTTCGTAGTCAAAGAATCCATAGGTCTGCTGAGGCATACCACAGCATTTTTGCTCCGGAAGAGAGACCTTGAATCCATGTTTTTCGAGTACATTTATCAGAGATGATCCGGTGTTTGATTCCAGAAGATTATCCGCGCAGCCATAAAAATAGGCAATCTCTCCCCCGTTATCACCTGTGAGATGCGAGTATTTTTGACGAAGTGTCTTTTTCGCGAATGAGGGTAGCAGCCTGTTGCGGTCGACCTTCGCAAACGGCGCAGAGCCAAGTTCCAGAAGCGGACGCATCGCTTTGTTATCGAAAAGCTTCAGGATTCTGCCATTGAATCTGGCCAGATTTTCAAAGCGCTTCTGATTTCGCATAAGACCGAAAATCCGCTTGCCCCAGAATGTGGGATGTTCATGGCGGCGCTGAGTGACATAACGGGAGACATCGACACCGGCAGGACAGACAATAAAACAGGACTTGCAGTTCAAACAGCCGTCAAGCTCTCTGGCCGCATCAAGGCGGTTGAAATTTTCCGAAAGCATAACCCGCACCCATCCCCGGGCAGCCATATTTTCGCTCTTATAGACTTCAAAACTGGGGCAGTAGTTATTGCACTTGCCACAGGCGGCGCATTCGCGCACTACTTTCTCGACATCAACATTCTGCAGAAAATCTCGTTTGGATAATAGCACTTCGGGATTGAGTTTCGAATCGGGATCGAGCTGATCCTTGATTCGCAAGAAAAGGTCATAGATTTTATCACCGTACATTTTATTTATAACCTCGGCCCGCAGATGGCCATCGCCGTGTTCTGCGGTGGCGGAACCGCCCAGCTCGAATATTTTGTCGTAGACACGGTCAAAAAGGCTCCTGGCGAGCTTCTGACCGCCCTCTGAGGCGAGATTGACGGCCGGGCGGACATGCAGGTTGCCAT
>WJIM01000364.1 GCA_014730285.1 Candidatus Zixiibacteriota bacterium | reverse complement strand
TTGTCCAGAACTTCATTGAATTTATCGATGGCCTCAGAGTAATTGGACTGCGTGAAATAATCCCATCCCAGATCCAGATTCTCCCGCACATCATAATCCGTAAGCGTGATTGTCTGCACACACTCGGCCGTATTCCCGGCCTCGTCTTCGGCGGTCCAGGTACGGGTAATCTGATCGCCAGCCTCGACATCGGAATAGTCTATCTCAGGAGAGTCATCACAGGCATCGGCAGCTGTGGCAAAGCCCGTATTTTCGGGGTCTGATGATCCGACTTCCACTGTCGTGTCCGCCGGGCAGATAACTTCAGGGGAGGTAGTATCCTCGATGATTATAATCTGAGTACATTCCGAGAAATTTCCCGAATTATCGGTTGCGCGCCAAGTACGTTCAATCTGGCCGCTGCTGGAAACGTCGGTATAGGTTATATTGGGTGAGGGATCGCTGTTGTCGGTGGCTGTGGCTGTGCCGGTACTGGACGGTTCGGTCGAACCGCCGCATTCGACGGTAATATTCGCGGGACATGATATCTCCGGAGGTGTTGAATCGCCGTCGGTACCGCCGCCTCCGCATCCGGTGAAAACAGATATGCCGGTAAGTAAAACAGCCAATCCAATTATCGTTATATATATATTCCTAAACATCATCAGGTCTCCCTCTTATTTCAACAGCAGCATCCGCTTTGTTTGTGTGAATCTTTCCGTGGTCAGGCGATAAAAATAAATTCCCGTGCTGACATTCTCCCCATTCGAATTCCTGCTTTCCCAGATTACATCATGATTTCCCGCCGGGTAGTTATCATCTGCAAGAGTCGTCACCCTCTGTCCCAGAATATTAAAAATCTCTATATTCACATGCGAATTTTCCGGCAGGCTGAATGATATCCTTGTGCGGGGATTAAACGGATTGGGGACATTTTGATGAAGCTCGTAGGCGGTTGGCAGCTGACCGGGGGATGAAGTCTTTTGAACCGCCAGGACATACTCGCCAAAATCCGCGATATGGCCATTTACGCTATTGTCAACCGGATTGATTTCCAGCGGTAATTTTGTGCCATTCTCGGTACTTATCAACACCAGTGATTCTTTCGAGTAGCCATGCAGATCAATTCGATCCAGATCTATTTCTATTTTTGCCATGCCGTTTACGAGCTTAAATCCGGAGCTCATATTTAGCACTTTTAAAGCCTCAAAATCAGGACCGATATTTAGAGTCTGCGATACTACTTTTTCAATTTCATTTTCCTCCAGAAGCAAGAGCCCCTCACGGCTGACCGCGCCCGAGGGTATCTCTATTTCATAAGTTCCGGCAAAACTCCCGACGACGGCTTTCTTTGCCGGCAATATTATCCCGGCGGTAAAATCCATAATCTCGCAGCTATCGTTATGGGATAAATCTTTTCCACAGACAGAGAGGCTGTAGGAGCCGGATTCGGTGATACGATAATCTCCGACATAGGTTGCCAGATCATGACCTGCAAGCTCCTCCATACTTAAAAGCTCGATATTCGAAGGTGATGTAATCCTCACTTCGGGAGGGATCAGCAAATCCTCCGAGGGATGCGAGTATATATCCAGTTCAAACGGCAGAACCGGATTCAGAAAAAGATCGACTGTAAAACCGGGAGGGACAACATCTCTCGGCAGAGAATCGGTGTACTCCGTATTTGCCTGGGGAGCATAAAGCGTTAAAAGATCGGCTTCATTGTCGGAAGCGATAATCGCAAATGCGGCTGTGTCGACTTCCCCGGGCGCCAATGTAAACGGTCCGGTCGTCGTCAGGCTCGAGTAATCTCCAAATTCAGTACTGGCGGTATCCACAAAACCCTGGGACATAAAATCCCATTTCTCCTGATTTGAAAAGCCGGTCGTGCCGTAATAATTTTCCCTGTTTATTGATCTGAAAGATTTAATGCCCTCATCGTTTAAAACCGCAACACCGCGGTAATCGTCACCCAGATATTCATACATATATCCAATAGAATTTTGCCGATCAAAGGCGGTCATATCTACCAGCCCGCCCTGGGGTGTATACAGGTCCCAGTCGGTGTAAAGAGAGGTATATATATTTTCGATTGTGCTGTCGGATATATTCTCGAGGGCATATACGAATATCATGAAATGATCATCGATTTCCGTGTCATAAGCATAAGTCTCCTGAGTGATTTTTATGCCTAGCGGATTAACCGCATTGGTATCTGTGAAGACAGACCTGGTTTTCTGGGCGGGACCTTCTGACGGTGCTGTCACCTCGAAATTTCCGCCTGAGGCTACCACAAAATCCCTGTCGAAAAGATGTGCGATGTTATTGATTGCATCGGATATATGATCCGGGTCAGTCCCGACCATCAGGCCCATTTCGTACAGGCTCGAAATTTCACCCTGTCCGACAGGAAATACAAAACCGACTCCTCCCAGATTGGAGAAAGACCCCGGACCTAAACCATAAATCCCATGATTGGATACGGTAAAAGCAAATGCCCCGATATCAATGGTGAATGTCTGCTCCTGCTGGTTCTCACCCACCTCGATAAAGACGTTCAGGGCTTTTGAATATGAGTTTCCATCCGTTATGAACAATTCAAGTGGATATCTTCCCTCACCCAGCAATGATGAGACAGATATTTCAAATTCGTCAGAGATGTTATTGGCTGAGGCATTCTGAGCAATGTCGCCAAAATCAGCAACCGAATCATTTACCAAAATACTACTATTGCTGGAACGGAGCGTCCCGGTAATTCCGGTAGTGCCCAGTCCCGTGTTTTGAATCGTGACATAGAATTCAACCTGCTGTCCCGGAATTATGGAAGGCGAAGTGAGGGATTGCAGTTCAATATTCGGCTCGCTTACGGATGTCAGCATTTCCAGCGCCGCCGGTATATTTATCAGGCCGTATCCGGCCGCCGAATCCGGTCCGGGCTCATCGATATCAGTGGCAGATAACATCAAAGCTTTCTTTATCGAATCAACCGGAGCGTTGGGATTTGCCTGGCGCAATATCAAAGCTGCACCGGCTGCGTAGGGACATGAAAACGATGTCCCGGTAAAATTCGTAACGATACCTCCCGGATACAATTCTTCCGGTGCAATAGTAGTTACACCTCTTCCCGGCGCAACAACATTGGGTTTGATTATCTCAAGGTTGCAGTTGGAGGGCCCGCGGGAGGAGGTAAAATCGACAGTGATATCATCATAACTGCTGCTAATCATTCCCACCGCAAATGAATTATAAGCTGTGGTCGCGCGGTTTGCCGGATTTGCAAGCGTGCGGTAGTTGGAACCGAAATTTCCAGACGAAAACATCACCACCACACCCAGCGCTTCAAGATTATCGATCACTCCGTAAAACAGGTCCGAACAGCCCAGCCCGGTATTGGGATATCCCCACGAATTCGAGAGAACATCGGGAACATCCGAAATAGTGTTCGGATCGCCGTCGGGATCGGCAGCCCACTGAAAAGCATCGAGAAGATAATACTGCTGGTTGGGCTGATCGTTGGGAATATCGATAACACCGGCCGATATCCATTGCGCGCCAAAAGCCACACCAACGGTATCGCCGCTGACATCATCCTTTCCCACTATTATGCCGATAGTTGCGGTGCCATGAGCTCTGCGCTGAGTCTGGCCGACCTGATCGAATATGTGGGGAAATGTATCATTATCTATAGGATCGAACCAGCACTGCTCGTAGGAATAACCGTTAGTTCCCCGGTAGTTTTCTGTTAAGGCGGGATGATCCCCTTCCACTCCAGTGTCGAAAGTGGCTACAAGTGTACCCTCACCGGTATAACCCAGTTTCCAGGCGCTGTCTGCTCCAATCGCTTCCAGCTCCTCGGTCACTCCAACCTGACCGGGGGAAACCGGTGATGCCTGGGTTATCGGCTCGATAACGGAGACCTTAATTTCGGGATATATTAAATCTATTTCATCGAATTGCTCGAGCTCCTTAAGAAAATCAGATCTGACACTGGCCCAGATCAGGTTATCGATCCAGTAGCTCTTAAATGCGAGAACATTGCCGTTGGCCTGCTCCTTTTCGAGAAATTGAAGAATGTCGCTCTGTGTTCTGACGGCATGCGACTTTAGCGCGGTCACTGCCTTTGCATGTGCCGCCTGGCGTGTGTAAGATGCCAGCGACAGTTTCTGATTTAAGCTCTGTTTATCCAGTCTGTCATCCAAACGGATGACTACTTTCTGGTATTCATTCTGGCTTTGGGCAATCTGCTGCTTAAGTGCGGGATGAATTTTGGAAGCTCGCAGAGGATTGACAAAAAGAGCAGAAAATAAAAAAACGAAGCAAACGAGCAATAGGGTTTTATATTTCATTTTTACTCCATGTAGGTTCCATAGACTTTAACTACGCTAAAGGTATAACGTCTCACGGGCAGTTGCCGTTCTATCCCGCTTAACTAATTTTCACGGCCGTCCCTGAGGCCGAAACCATGAGCATCCCGTCGCGAATAACCTCATAATCGAGGTCAACTCCTACCACAGCATTACCCCCGATGCTGTGGGCCTCCTCGGACATCTCCTTCAATGCAATCTGGCGCGCTTTGGCAAGTTCCTTCTCATATTTGCCCGATCTTCCGCCTACTATATCTGTGATTGATGCAAAAATGTCACGGACAATATTGGCGCCGAGGATAGCCTCGCCGGTTACGATACCCATATATTCTTCGATTGTTTTACCTTCGAGTGCGGGTGTTGTGGATAATATCATTTTGAATTCTCCTGATTATGATAATCCTCTATAATAGCAATTTGATTCCGTTTTTCAACCGGAATTTTTGGTATTGTTGAGAAAGGACAAAGATTGGAATGATAAATATATTATTGTTTTAAAAAGGTTCCGATGAGATTGTCATTCTGAGCGAAGCGAAGAATCTATTTGATTAGTAAGGGATTCTTCGGTCGTTTCACTCCTTCAGAATGAGACCACCAGTTACATTTATGCGCTGGGGGAAATCCTTTCCTGCGGGGTATTTGCGGTCAGGAAGGGGGAGGTTGTCTTACAAGTCCCTTTATGAGTTGCGTTAGATCCTGATTCCGTCGAAGACGGGATTGTGATCCGACGGCCGCACTGATAATTTTGTGTGCTTCAAGATATTAAGTAACTGTCAGTTCAAACTCCCGATTTCATCGGGAGCAGGAACTGGACAGACTTCAAAAAAATCAATCTTATGGGACAGCCTTAAAATTCCTGGCCGCGCAAAAATTATAATATCCTATTTAGCCTTGAATTCGGGAGCACGTTTTTCCAGAAAGGCCTGGGTGCCCTCATTCTTATCCTCGGTGGAGCATACCTGTCCGAATTTTTCGATCTCGAAAGCGATGCCGTCGGGAAGGCTGGTCTCGGAACCGAAATTGATCGCCTGCTTGGCCAGCTTCACAGCAACAGGTCCCTTGGCGATAATCTTATTGGCCATCTTTTTGGCCTTCTCCATCAGCTTGTCGGGATCGACAACCTTTTCTACCAGGCCCATTTTCAGGGCGTCCTTGGCATCAACCATATCGGCCGTGAAAATCAGCTCCTTGGCCTTGCCTTTTCCCACCAGACGAGTGAGCCTTTGCGTGCCGCCGTATCCGGGAATCAGTCCCAGGTTAACCTCGGGCTGTCCCAGTTTTGCTTTTTCCGAGGCTACCCTGATATCGCAGGCCATAGCCAGCTCGCATCCGCCGCCCAGAGCGAAACCGTTAACCGCCGCGATTGAAACCAGGTCTGAACTCTCGATAAGCCTAAACAGCGTATTGCCCTTGGAGGATATCACCTTGGCCTTCTCGCCGTCAGCTTCCATCAATTCCTTGATATCTGCTCCGGCAACAAAAGCCTTCTCAGCGCCGGTGAAAATCACCACACGGGTCTGACCGTCCTCCATTAATTCGGTGAAAGCTTTGTCGATTTCGGTCAATGTATCATCGTTCAATGCATTCAATGCTTTGGGACGGTTGATCGTTATGACCGCCAGATGATCTTCCTTTTCCACTAAAATATTATTGTAATCCATCTTCCCTCACTTTGTATAGTCGTAAAATCCTCTTCCGCTCTTTTTGCCAAGATAGCCCATGTTCACCATTCGCCTGAGAAGCGGCGGCGCAGCGAAATGGGAGCCCTTGAATTCCTCGAACATTATGTCGCCGATAAACAGAATCGTATCCAGTCCGATAAAATCTATCAATGTCAGAGGTCCCATGGGATGGCCGCATCCCAGCATCATACCGTTATCGATATCCTCTTTAGTGGCAGTGCCATCTTCGAGAATGCGCACGGCATCCAGAAGATACGGCACCAGAAGACGGTTAACCACAAAGCCGGGTCGATCCCCGCAGGTTACCGAGGTCTTACCGACAGACTCCGCGAATTCTTTGCCGTTTTTGAATGTGTTCTCCGAGGTTGCGATAGTCTTTACCAC
>WJIM01000363.1 GCA_014730285.1 Candidatus Zixiibacteriota bacterium | reverse complement strand
TTGCATTATTCATGACCCGCCGCGGTTTTCTCTGGCAGGTGAGCTATATTCCTTCGAGTTCTATTCCAGATTGGCTGAAATCATTAAGCCGAAAGGCAGACTTTTTCACTATACCGGAAACCCATATTCCAAGGGCCGTCCCAGGAATTTTGTGGAGGGCGTACTCAAACGTCTGTCAGAGGCGGGTTTCAAGTGTCAGAGGATGGACAAGGTTCTGGGAGTGAGGGCGGTGTGGAGGTAAATTCCGGAACCAAATAGACGATTAGAGATTATACTTGACTAAATGCCTATATGAAATATAATTAGACTCTTGTGCTGGAGTAGCTCAGTTGGCTAGAGCACCTGACTGTGGATCAGGGGGTCGGCGGTTCGAGCCCGCCCTCCAGTACTTTTTTTGTGGCCATATTTAATCCTACTTATACTATAATGAAATGAGATTACGGGCGCACGGGGACTTATGCCCGGCACGGAGTATGCGGGTGGCACGTCCAAACTGGTTTTGGGCGTGCTTTCTTATAAGTACCTGCCCAAATTAATTTGGGCAGATCACCCAGTTGGCTAATAGCGTCGGGAAAGGGTTCCCGACGGCACGGTAAGATCCTTCGCTTCGCTCAGGATGACGGCTTGTTCAATTTAGTTTTTTGGGAGAATTGCTATACACGGATGCCGTAGGTTTTGATCTTGCGCCACAGGGTGGAGCGATGCACTCCCAGTTCGCGGGCGGTGCGGGTTTTGTTGCCGCCGTTTCTCTGCAGAGCTTCCTGGATAATCTTCTTCTCGCTGGAGCTGACCGGCGAGATACCGTTACTTTCGACATGATCATCGGTAATATTGTGGGGGAGATGGTGCGGTTTGATTTCCTCGCCATGACACATAACAAAGGCATGCTCAACAGCATTCTCGAGCTCACGTACATTGCCGGGGAAGGCATATTTCCGGAGCATATTCATCGCCTCGGGGGACATGCGTTTTACCGCGCGGCGTGTTTTCTGTTTGAAGACCTGGATGAAATGATTGACCAGAAGCGGAATATCCTCCGGCCGTTCGCTTAAGGCCGGGATTTTTATATCCACGACATTAATTCGATAGTATAAATCCTTGCGAAACCGGCCGTTTTTGATTTCGGTTGCCAGGTCGGCATTGGTAGCCGCGATCACACGTGCATCGGTACGCATGGTTTTGGTCGATCCCAGGGGACGGTATTCGCCGTTGTTGAGCACGCGCAGGAGTTTCACCTGCAAAGCGATATCCATCTCGCTGATCTCGTCCAGAAGCAGTGTCCCGCCGTTGGCAAGACAGAACTGGCCCGGCTTATCGCGCTTGGCATCGGTAAAGGCACCCTTCTCATAGCCGAAAAGCTCGGATTCAAGCAGATTTGCGGGAAGGGCGGCGCAATTGATCCTGATGTAGGGGCCGTACTTGCGCGGGCTGAGATTATGCAGTACCTGGGCAAAAAGCTCCTTACCGCATCCGCTGGGGCCTTCGACCAGCACGCTGCAGTCGGAATCGGCGATGTCCGGAAGAAGCGCGATAAGCTTTTGCATTTTGTCGTTGACACTGACGATATCACGAAGGGCCTGCTTGCGTTCGAGACTTTTTTCGAGATAGTCGATTTCCGAGATATCGCGGAAAAATTCCACGCCGCCGATCAATTCGCCGTTCTCATCTTTCAGCATGGTGGTCGATACGCTGATAGGAATCTCGCAGCCGTCACGGGTGATAATAGTCACCCGTGCATTCTCGACCGGGACATTGGATTTGAGTGTATCCTTGAGAGCGCATTTCTTGTTGCAGATTTCGGTGCGGAAAATATCGTAGCAATGCTTTCCGACCGCCTCGTCCTCTTTGAATCCGGTGATCTCCTCGGCCGCCTTATTGAAGGATGTGATGATACAGTCCCCGTTGACGGTGAAGACACCGTCGGAGATGCTGTTGAAAATGATTTCGCTTAGTTTCTGAGCCATCTCATCCGTTCGTAAATAACGTTCATGAATAATATGTAAATTATATGCTGTAAATCAACATATATTCCCGGCTGTTAAAGCTCAGGCTGAAATCCTGCCGATTTCGCTCCAGCAGCCTTCGGGCAGGCCCAGTTTCTCGACAATCATCCTGGCTCTGCTGTTTAAACGGAACTGATCCGGATTATCCGGCCCGACCAGTACCACAGGGCAGATAAACTCATTGGCGAATTCCTCGATCGGCAGATTCGAGAAGGTCGCATCTGGAACCGGATAGGCCAGAACCAGGACCTGAAATTCACGAATCACCAGGCAGCGATGAAGCTCGGTCCATTCCCTGTCATCGCAAAGCCGGAATCCGACATCCAGATAATCGCCGGCGAGCCTGTCGTAATAAATACGAAGCTCACGTTCACGTTCGATAGCCAGTATCTCACGTTCTTTGGGCGAAAGATCATCGGCCGAACGGTCTACAGGATCGTAGGGATCCTCGAGAAAATGAAATACGTTCAACTGGATAGCATGCATCCGGGAAAGATCGAGAGCATACCTGAATGCCCAGTCTCCCTGTTTGGAATAATTCGCACAGAATCCGATTGCGTTTAATGTCGGTATTGCCATAACACCTCCGAGTTTATGTTGAATATTGATTTATTCATATTCAGCTCTTTTCGACTTTCGTTTTTGTGATCTCTTTCAGGTAATAGTCGGAGTACAAGGCCCCCACCGGATTGTGGGCAAGCGATTTATCCTTGACGAAAAGCGTGGATACGGGCGCTTTGCTTTCCTTTGAGAAGATACAGTCCACGCCCATGCATAGTCCCACAATGATATTAATATCAGTGTCGATTTTATTAAGCATCTTGGCCTGTCCAACCGGATTGCAGGTGATGTTCGA
>WJIM01000362.1 GCA_014730285.1 Candidatus Zixiibacteriota bacterium | reverse complement strand
TAAGCTGAAACCAGAGCCGGTTTCAGCCCGGAGAGATTTGCAATTGTCTTTCCGAAATTTTCAGTCTTCAAATTATCGGTATTCACGAACCAGCGCCGTGTTGCCAGTCTCTGGACTATTTTCGCCTTCAATGTGTCCGATCTATCGTAATCCTGGGCGGCCCCCCAGAAATAAAGGTGTTTGTCACCCGGCTTAAAGCCGTACCAGCGCATAAAATTCAACTGCATCGCCAGTTTTTTATCACGGCAAATCGAATCACGGAAAAACACCAGCGGCCTGCCGGTGGAACCGCCTGTGGAAGAACGCACTCTTTCTTCCGGGTCAATATTCTCAGCCAGAATATCATTCAAATTGCGGCGAATTAAATCTTTGGTCAGTATTGGAAACTGCCTTAAATCCTCAACTGTCTCAAAATCCGAGGGCGTGGCGCCGATATCGCGGAATATTTCACGGTAGTAAGGGCAGTTTCGATAAACATGCAGCATCAGCTTGTGAAAAGCCTTTACCTGAATTTGATGTATATCATAAGAGGAAAACTTTTCGATTGGGGCAAATTTATCCAGATAGGATAACTGTCCCGCCTCACCCTTGCGCCTTAAATAGGCGGGCAGAGTGGTATGCCTTATCAGCCATGATACCAGAGACATCTCAGTCCGAAACCTCACTGATAGCGAAACGGTATTTGCCCGATTTCTCCCGCTTTATTTCATCGGGAAATTCCAGTTCGACTTCAATACCGTCGCCCAAAACCTTGCCCAGCTCTTTTCTCAATATATTATCCGATTCCTGATCGAACTCATTATTTTTTACAATTTGCACAATAATTCTATCGGCTTTTTTCTGTACAATCCTTGACTGCACAATCCCCTTAGCCTTGGGAAATACGGTGACTGTCAGGCCGGTGCAGGAGACATAGCGCCCGTCGGGCAGCCTCAGGTAATCGGTCACCCGTCCGCCGATATCATGAATTCGCGGAAGCGCTCTGCCGCAGCCGCATGGCTCTTTATTCTCAGAAACCACCGCGACATCCCCTATTTCGTATCTTATGAACGGGAATGCCATGTTCTCCAGATCGGTCACCAGTATTTTGGCATGTCTGCGCTCATCGGAAGATTCATCGATCGGCTCGAATTCCAGAAAGAGGTTCTCGGCATTAATATGAAAACCGTTATGACGATCGCATTCGGAAGCGATAACGGAGAACTCGCGGCTGCCGTAACGGTTGAATACCTTTGCGCCGATAAATTCCTCTATATTTTTGCGTGCCTCGGGAGTCAAGACCTCTGCCGAGGTTATTATCGCTCGCGGCGGCGCAAAGGTCAGTTTCAAATCTTTCGCATGATTCACGAAAAAATTAAGCGCCCCCGAATAAGCCAGCAAAATATCGGGCCTGAACTTATCCCATTCAAGTGCAAAGCTTTTGACAGATTCATCGGTTAAAATATTGCTGTTAAAATCTATCGACTTGCCCCAGAGCATCTCGCGAACTTTTGTCTTCAACGGCTTATGCGAAGCTATATCATCGGGAGCGCCCCAGACGGTCGCCAGCTTGTTGCCGATCCTGTATGAAGTCCAGAGATTATGCCTTAATGTACTGGCGGTTCTGACATCTATGCGATGTTTGCTAAGGTAGTATGAAAGCGAACTGCCGGTGGTCCCGCCGGAGACATTGTCTATTAGTTCAGATTTCGTAAATGCCCTCGATACAATCTCATCTTTATGATTTATCACATCTTCACGAGTCAATTCAGGCAGGCCCTGTGTGGATGTCAGGCTTTCGATGTCTACCTCTTTGAAGCCGATATCGTTAAACCGTCTTTGCCAAAAGGATGAATTCTGTAAGGCATTTCTTAAAGCCCTGCGAAGTTTGGCAGTCTGAATATCCCGCAGCCGTTGAGAATTATAAAACTGGCTTTTATCCATATCCCGGAGAATATCCAGATGCCGTGTCCCGCTTTTTCTATTCCAAAAGGAATAAGCGAGCATAACGAGCGGATTGGTGAAATAATCGCTCAAAGACATAAATTAATTTGCCTCCTCCTGAAGGCGATTATTACGCAGCAGGAGTCCTATCCCGATAGTTAAAGCACCGTATAAAAACCAGTTCGATCTGTACAGGCTGTGCCCGAACATCCCCACCACCAAAAGTGTCAGGGTGGAGACCTGCATAGCCATTAAAAGCCCCCAGCTCCAGGTCTTTTTCCTGAATTTATCGACTATGAATTTTCGATATTTCCGCATATAATAAAGCATAGCAACGACATAACCGAAGAATGCCACAAGCCCGACCATACCCAGTTCTGCGCCGGTTTGAATATAAAGATTGTGCGCCTTAAGGTAGCTCTTGCGTCCTTCCGAATAGGCTTCGGCATTGGCGGTTCCGAAGGCGCCGGTGCCCACTCCTATGAAGGGATGGTCGAGGAACATGCGTAGGCCTTTCTTCCAAACCTCAATTCGCTCTTGCGACGAGGCATCCCGTTCCTTGGCAAAAATCGAGGCATACCGCTCCTGATATTGCGGCGGCATGAGAGCTATTACCGTAAATCCGGCCGCCGCCAGT
>WJIM01000361.1 GCA_014730285.1 Candidatus Zixiibacteriota bacterium | reverse complement strand
GGCCAGAATCGAAGCGATGCTTGAGGCAGAAAATAGATAAGGGGATTCGCTATGAGATATATTTTCATAACGATTGTAATAGTACTAATTCTACCTTTCAGCCAGTCTCAGGCAGAACCGCAGGCGGCCGACAGCCTCCAGAAGGATGTTCTTTCGGCCGGAGGCTCCAAGACTGGTTCCGCCAATTATTCCATGGAATTCAGCCTTGGACAAACCGCATCCAACCAGTCTAACTCGAGCGGTTACACGGGAAACTGGGGCTTCTGGGCTTCGACCTCTTCAGGCCCCGAAGAATGCCAGGGAGAGTGCGGCGATGCCAACCTTGACGATGTCGTGAATATATCAGATATTGTCTGGATAATAAACTATGTCTTTGTTGGTGGGCCCGAGCCCTTGCCGGTCCTGGCCTGTGGAGATGTAAATAGCGACAAAGACGTAAATGTATCCGATGCAGTCTGGCTGATTAACTATGTCTTCGAAGGCGGTCCTGCTCCCTCGGAATGCTCACCGGGAGCGCCAGCTTGGTACAACGGCGACTGTTGCCCATTCAATATCTAAAAAGAGCATACATTATTGAATGATAATGGTGCCATGCCAGATGACTATCACTATCCGAATATCTTTTTCAGCAACGACTTAACCACGCCCTCATATTTCTTCACCACCAGGACTGTGGTGGGAGAATATCGTGCAACCTTCTCGGGAATCTCGCCGAATAGGATTTTCTGGAATAGCGGTTCACGTGCCGCGCCTATCACCACCAGATCGTAATCGCGACTGGCACGGGCGACTCCACCCGCCACCGAACGCGATTCGATTAGCTTTTTCTCGATTTTCCCCGTATCTTCAATAAAGCCCAAAGTGAAATCGACATATTTTTCGGCCTGCTCTTTCTGCTCCTTTGTCGGGCTTTGCGGTACGACATGCGTAGTCGTGATGTCAAGCTCGAAATCCTTGCCCAGAGTATTCAAGACCTTCGCAGCCAATTGTGCATGAGGTCCGCCTGCTGTCGGAAAGAGGCAGGTTTCGAATTCTCGTTTATCTCCGATTTTAAGCAGCATCAAATCGCAGGGAGCATGACGGATAATCTGGTCGGCAATTTCGCCGAAGATACGGTCGCGGGCATTGGTATGCCCCTTCCAACCCATCACCAGAGCCTGACCGCGATGGCGTTCGACCGCAGTCAAGAGGCCGTCGGAGGCGCGATGCGCAATCACCAGATCGGTCTCGATTTTAACACCTTTTTCCGAGGCATATTTCCGGGCTTTGGTCAGAAGCGGCTCTTTATGGTGAATAAAACGCATGCCCTCATGTATGGGCATCTGCCTGGGGACATCCACAACGCTGACCGCAAACAGTTTTGTGCCTCTGCTTTTTGCAATCGGCAGTGCAAAATCCAAAAGCACTTCCACATTATCCGGATTGTGCAATGCCACAACCACCGAGGGCTCTTCATCCGGTCCGGGAGGACGGACGCCCGGCAGAAGTACCTGAGGTTCGACAGCCGCCGCGCGTTTTTCGAAGATGGCATAATATAAAAGCAGGCCGACCGCAATCCATCCAATGGTAACATACCAGGCAATCGGCTGAAATTTGAACTGATACAATGCCAGGAATACATTCAGTGCAAATCCCAAAACCGGAATTACAGGATATAACGGCACCTTGTATTTGCGAGGGAGTTCCGGATATTTTCTGCGCAATACTATGACGGCTAAATTTACCATAGCAAAAGTAAGCAGAAATATAAGACTCGCGGCGGAGCCCACCGCCTCAATCGGAAGCGTTATCGCCATCGCCAGAAGTATAACTCCCGTTACCACAATCGCTATATGCGGGGTGCGCCGCCGGGCATGAATATTCGACATCCGTTTCGGCAGCCATAAATCCCTGCTCATGGAAAAGGCCACACGCGAGGCGGCCATGACAGTGGCGTTCAAGGCCGACATAGTCGAAAGAAGTCCGCCGAATACAATCACCGCAACCCCGAAGGCGGGCATGAAATTCTCGGCCGCCTTTACGATAGCGGTCTCCTTGAAACGCCCCAGATACTCCCATGCGGGCATACCCTCAGGATCGATTGCGGCCAGCGATACGAACAGGATCAACAGATACATAAAAACCGTCACGCCCAGTGCGATAAACGTGGCACGGGGGATATTCTTCGTTGGATCTTTAATTTCCTCGGCAACTGTGGCAATCAGGTCATATCCCTCGAATGCAATGAAGGTAAGCCCCATTGCAATCAGCACCCCTCCCAGTCCTGCCGGGAAAAACGGGAAGAAGCTGTCCATTGCTCTTTCGGGCATATCAAAAATCCTGATGATACCGAAGGCGATAAAAATTGCCAGTACAATAATCTTCGACATGGTCAGGATATTCTCGGTCTTGCCGGTAACCTCCGCTCCGCGGACATTGAGCCATGTGAAGGTCATGCCGATCATCAGCGTTACAACCAGTACTGATCTCTGCTGTCCCAGAAGATCAAAGACGATTGCAGTGAACTGCGGAATATATTTGTGGAAAAATTCCCAGAAATATCCGGCGAATCCCAGGGCATAGAGACTGCATGCAACCGTATAGGCAAACCAGAGCATC
>WJIM01000360.1 GCA_014730285.1 Candidatus Zixiibacteriota bacterium | reverse complement strand
TTATCCGAAAGCGCCTCAACCTCTTTCAATAAATCATGTGCAATTCCGCAGGTTTCGCAGTCTTCATCCTTCTTGAAATATATAAAATTCACATCACCGTCATATTCCGCAAATTGCTGTTTCAGTATTTCCGCATCATTGTCCTGTATAAACTTCATCTATAATCTCCTTCACTTTTTATCAGCTTTTAAGGTTTAGATCGAGAATCTTGGCAAATGATTCAAAAAAATTTAAAAATTGCAAAAAAGCCGGAACGAAACGAGATTTGTCATCACGAGGAGCAAAGGCCTTTAGGCCTGAGCGATGTGGTGATCTCCTCGGCTATTCTTGAAGAAACGCGGAGATTCCCACGGTCATCCTCGCCTTCGGCGGGACTCCCTCGGAATGACGTTATCACGCTTTCCCATTTATTGGTACTATATTAGCAACCCAAATAAATTATCTTCCTATTTGCTATAATGTATTCTATCGAGAATTTTCTGCAGCCTGTCGGGATAAGTAACCACAACCGGTTCCGGCACATTATTCGATTCCACTATTTTGGAAAGATCCAGCATTTTGCCGTTCAGGTCAAATATCCGTGCTCCGGTGGTTTCCGCAATCGCTTCGGCCCCTGCCAGATCCCAGATAGCATAACTGCACAAAAGGGTGGAATAGGCGGCATCCCGGGCAACCTGCAAAATATGATAACAGGTCGAGCCAAAGGCTCTTGATTTCATTCTAAGCTGCAAACCGCAGTTCTTAAATAATTCGGAGGGGATACATGTAAAACTCTCCGAGCGAAGCTCCTCGTTCTCAGAAAGATTGCCCAGTTCACGGTCATTCAGATAGGCGCGTCCGTCTGAATTCAGCCAGAAATGATCGTCAACAAAGGGAAAATAACAGGATGCCATATACGGTCTAAAATTCTTATACAATCCCACTGAAATTCCCCAGATCGGAAGGCCTTTGCTGTAGCTCGAGGTGCCATCGATTGGATCGACTATCCAGAGATATTCCGAATCGCCGTGATTGGAATTGCCGGTGCCCTCTTCCCCCAGAAATTTGCTTCCCGGTATCAGCTCGGTTAATTTCTCATAAAGAAATTTCTCTACCGCAAGATCAGCCTCGGTTATAACACTGTCATCCTTTTTATAATCAACGGTCACCCGTCCAAAATAGTCCAGCGCCGTCTTGCCTGCATCTTTTACGAATTGGTTTAATTGATTTACCTGCATAACTCCGGGACTGTCCCCTCTTATCCTGTAATTTACAGCCATAGAATACCAAAACCGCCTTAAAGTTCCAATTTACAAAAATCTTATATAGTTTATATCATACGAAAGTTTAATATGAAAGCAATGTTCAAATAATGTTAGCATATTACCCCATTAAGTCTTTGTAAAATTGAACATGATCGCCTATAATATGTTCTTGATGAAAATAAAAGAAAAGGAGTTGTTGATGGCAGTAAAGAAAAAGGACTTGGAACTACCGCCCGAGAAATTGCGCTGGAACTGTCAGGAGGATGGTTTTTGTGTTGAATGCTCCGACGAATTGGATTTTTCCGAGGAAATTATCGGGCAGCCGCGTGCAATTGAGGCGATTAAAGTCGGCCTTGACGTTACCAGCCTGGGCTATAATATATTTATAACCGGCCTGGCAGGAACCGGCCGCACCACCACTATCAGAAAGCTTTTGCAGCAGCTTAAATCGGAAACCGAGGACGCACCCCCGGATATTTTGTATGTCTATAATTTCGGTGATCCCGATCGTCCCAAGGTGATCTATCTGCCCTCCGGCGAGGGCAAACGCTTCCGCTCGGACATGGAGACATTCATAAAAAACCTCTCCGAAAATCTGGCCAAACTTTTCGAAAGTGATGTCTATAAAAACAAGCGCAAAGATCTGATCCGACGCTCGCAGGATAAGCAGAAGGAGTTAATCGATAAATTCCAGGAAGAAATTAAAAAGGAAAATTTTGCACTGGTACAGGTTCAGGTGGGGCAGTTTCCCAAGCTCGACCTGCAGCCTCTTTTTGACGGCAAGCCGATTTCATTTGACGAGCTCAATGTCCTGGTGCAGGAGGGCAAGATACCCAAGGAAGTCGAAAAGCAATTCATCGACAAGTATCAGGAACTCGAGGGACGCCTGGATGAAATCTTTAAACAAGGCCGAGCTATCGCAGCCGAGCTGGAAGATAAATTGAAAAAGCTGAATGATGCTACCGCAAATCCCATGATCGAATCGATGATCGAGGATATCAAGGAACGCTACGACTCCTCGGATATCGACCAGCATCTTGACGACATCAAACAGCATGTGATCGATAATCTGGACACATTCCTGAAAAAGGAAAAGGGACAGCAGCAGGCGGCCCAGCAGATGATTCCGGGTATGCAGATTCAGCAGCCCCAGCAGGATCCCTTTCTGCCATACAGGGTCAATCTTCTGGTGGACAATTCCAAAACAAAGGGACGTCCCATCATAGAAGAGACCAATCCCACTTTCAGGAATATCTTCGGTGTAATCGAACGTGATGTCAACGGTCTGCGGGGTGGTTCACGTACCGACTTTACCAAAATCAAGGCCGGATCGCTTCTAAAAGCGACCGGGGGATTTCTGGTCGTGAATGCCATGGACGTTCTCACCGAGCCGGGAGTATGGCAGAATCTCAAAAGATCACTGCGAAATAACATTATCGAAGTCCAGAGCTACGATCCTTTCTATCTCTTTTCCGCCTCTGCTTTGAAACCGGAACAGATCAAAGCCAATATCAAAATCGTTATGATCGGAGATTATTTTCTTTATCATCTCCTCTCTCATCACGACGATGACTTCAGGAAGATTTTCAAGATCAAAGCGGAATTCGATACGGTTATGGACCGTGATGATAACACACTGAATAAATACTGTATCTTTATAAACAAGATCGTAACCAACGAGAACCTCATTCATTTCGATGCCAGCGGTATGGCCGCGATTGCGGAATTCGGCGTCAGGCTGGCCGGAAGAAAGAAAAAACTCTCGACTCGCTTCAATGTGATTGCCGATCTGATTCGCGAATCCAGCTACCATGCTTCCAAAGATGATGCCGAACGCGTCAACTACGATCATGTCCAGAAAGCGATCGACGGCTGGATCAGGCGCGTGAACCTGCCAGAGGATAAAATTCAGGAACTCTATGACGAGGGCACGCTTATGGTCGATACGGAGGGAACCGATACCGGGCAGATCAACGGCCTGGCGGTTTACAGCCTGGGTGATTACGCTTTCGGCAGGCCCACACGTATCACAGTTACGACTTCTCTGGGACGCAAAGGAGTCATAAACATCGAACGCGAGTCCGACCTTTCCGGCAAGACTCATGACAAGGGCGTACTTATCCTGGAAGGATATCTGAGCAAGATGTTTGCACAGACCAAACCGATTACCATGAACGCATCGATTTGTTTCGAGCAGAGCTACTCCGGAGTCGACGGCGATTCGGCCTCGTCCACCGAGATGTTCTGTCTGCTCTCGGCCCTCTCCGGATTACCCTTGCGTCAGGATCTGGCAGTGACCGGTTCGATGAACCAGAACGGCGAGATCCAGCCCATAGGCGGAGTCAATGAAAAGATCGAAGGCTTTTTCAAGGTCTGCAAAAATAAAGGGCTTACCGGTAAGCAGGGCTGTATTATTCCAAAGAAGAACGTGAACGATCTTATGCTGGACCATGATGTTGTGGAAGCTGTCAAAGAGGGCAAGTTCCATATCTATGCTATCGAATATATAGCCGAGGGCATAGAACTTCTGACAGGCAAAAAAGCCGGTGAGAAAAATTCGAAAGGCGAATTTCCGAAAGGTACCATTCACTATCTCGTCGACCAGCAGCTCGAGGAGTACATGCAGACTGCAAGAAAAATCACAGGTGATGGCAACTCGATTCTGAAACCCAAACCGAAAAAGAGAGGTTCTGCGAAGAAGAAATCGAAAAAATAAATAAAGTTTTATATTGCATGGCCTTCTTTCCGATTTTTATACTGAGAATGCAGGAAAGGAGGTGATATCACAACCAGCTAAGAAGCCCTCAAAAATTTAGTTGGTAAATTTGATTGCTAACGCAAGGCCGCCTGTAGATGGGCGGCTTTTTTTATAACTGAAGTCTGCGGAGACGAAGTGAGTTGCTGACTACGAAGATCGATGAGAATGCCATGGCCGCCGAGGCCACCACAGGCGAGAGAAGTATTCCGGCAAACGGATAAAGAAGTCCCGCCGCCAATGGAATCGCTACTACATTGTAGCCGAAAGCCCAGACAAGATTCTGCTTGATAGTCTTCAAGGTAGTCTCGGACAGTTTAAGAGCTTTGGTAACACCGTGCAAATTCTCTCCTATAAGAGTTATATCCGAGAATGCCAGCGCCACATCAGTGCCGCTGCCAAGTGCAATCCCGATATCCGCCTCGGCCAATGCCGGAGCATCATTAACCCCGTCCCCGACCATAGCGACTTTATTACCGGCGGCCTTAAGTGATTTTATGTGATGCGACTTCTCATGCGGCATAACCTCGGCCAGTATGTTGTCGATACCGAGTTGACGGCCGACCGACTCGGCAGCCGATTTATTATCACCGCTCAAAAGCCAGACCGACCGTCCCGACTCCTTAAGCTCTGCGATAACATCCTCGGCCTCCGGCTTTATCAAATCAGAAATATAGACTATCCCTTCTAAGCTGAAATCGACCGCCAGAAGCAGCACGGTCTTGCCGTTGGATTTCAAACCGCCTGTATGCTGCTCGGCATTACTCAAATTCACACCCTCATCCTTCATGAAAGCCAGATTACCAAGATGAACCTGCGAATCGTCAATTTTACCGCGCAGGCCGCGTCCCGGCACTGCTTCGAAATCTTTGACCTCGAATTCATCCACACCCTTCTCAGTTGCATAGACAATCACTGCCTCGGAGAGTGGATGCTCGGACGCTTTTTCCAGTGCGGTCGCCAGGGATAAAATTCTTCTGGAATCGAAATTGCCGAGGTTTTTGAACTCGTCCACATGCGGCCGTCCCTCGCTCAATGTGCCGGTCTTGTCGAATACGACCGTATCGATTTTCTGAACTCGTTCCAATACCTCCGCCGATTTGATAAGTATTCCCTCGCGGGCGCCGCGTGAACTCCCCACCATTATTGCGGTGGGAGTTGCCAGGCCCAGAGCACAGGGACAGGCGATAATCAAAACCGCTATGAATATCATAAGTGCAAATGTCAGGTTAGTATCGGCAGGTAATATCATCCAGAGCACAAAAGCAACTGCCGCAATCAACATCACGGCGGGCACAAACACCGCGGCAACCTTATCGGCCAGCCTTTGAATCGGAGCGCGGCTGGTTATAATCTGCTTTACCGACTCAACTATTTTACTCAGAACCGTATCATCGCCCACCGCTCTGGCCTCGAATTTGAATCTGCCGGTCTTGTTAATCGATCCCGCGAAAACACGGTCGCCCGGTTTTATCTCGCGCGGCAGAGACTCTCCGGTCAGCATCGATTCATCCACGGATGAAAATCCGTCGACAACCACACCGTCAACCGGAAGCTTACTTCCCGGCTTGATAATAACGATATTGCCCGTCTCGACATCAGCACGATCGACCTGCCGTTCCTTACCATCACGTTCAACCAGAGCGGTGCGCCCTTCCAGACGTATCAACTTTTCTATTTCGGCCGAGGTGGCATTTTTGGCACGACTCTCAAGCAGCCGTCCGAATAGGATAAGCGTGATAATAATCGCCGCCGTATCATAATAGACAGCAACATTCTGATCCACGCTGGTCAGAAGCGAGGGATAAAATGTAGCGATTACACTGTATAAAAATGCCGCAGAGGTGCCCACCGCCACAAGCGTGTCCATACTGGCGGTAGCGTTTTTGAGCGATTTCCAGAAACCGACGTAAAACCTCCGCCCGCAATAAAACTGCACCGGCAGAGCAAGAATGAATAGAATTATAAAGGTTGTTTGCTGACCCAGCGGCCTGATACCGAACATGCCGAGATGAGAGAGGAAAAATATTAATGCCGTAAACGGCAGCGCGATCTTAAAATTACGCAGCAAGCGTGAATGATAGTCTTTTTTAAGACCCTCCTTCTCGATCTCATCTTCCTGATGCGAAGCCTTATAACCCAGCGATTCAATTCTTTTCAAAATTCGGCCAAGATCTATGATCTGATGAATGTACTCGACACGGGCGGTTTGATCGGCGAGATTTACATGTATATCGACCACACCCTCAAGGCGCGAAATCTCATTTTCAATTTTGGAGACACAGGAAGCGCAATGCATGCCCTCAATCTGAATATTGGCGCGGCTGGTTTTGACATTATAATTGATGTTATCCAGGCGTTTTCTGATCGAATTCAGATCGATCCTGCCCGGCTGATAACGCACATTGACCGAACTCTCGGCCAGGTTAGCGCGCACATTGGTAACGCCCTCGATCTCGGAGATATTCTTCTCGATGAAATTGACACACCCCTGACAGGTAATCTTGTCAACTTCGAAATCAACAGCTTTTATTTCCGTAGGCGCTTTTACCTTCATTTACCCTGCTTTTAAAAATGCCCTTCAGCTTTTTCTAAGACCTATTATACGTTTATTGTTCCAGATAATTGGCGCCGGCCGTTATTCAATTAAATTCGGCAGATATTCAGTAGCATTATATAAAATATATCATAAATAATGAACGCCTTTAGCTAAATTTGCAAGCCGAAATATAAATTCATATACCTACTAATAACAGATTGCTGGCTTTCAAATACTGCTAAGCCCTTCCTTCACAACGGTTAATGCAATTAATTCGACTGTAAAATGCGTTTGAATTATGTGTTTTTTGATAAATATTTCACAAATATTCAAGCGGAATATTGACAAAGTTAGTATAATCTTATAAAGTAAGAGCCTTATGAAAATATCGTCGAAAATAGAGGATTATCTGGAAACGATTTACCGCCTTTCCCTTAAGATGGATACGGTTGGTGTTACCGATGTTGCCAAGGCGCGGAATGTTTCGGTGCCGACGGCTCGTACGGCAGTCAACCGTTTGCAGGAGTTCGGTTTCCTGCATCAGAAGCATTACGGCAAAATCATTCTGCATGAGGACGGACGTAAAAAAGGCGAGGAGATTTTCAGCGTACACAAGACCCTGCGGCGCTTTCTCAGGGACTTTTTACTCGTTGATGAGGAGACAGCGGAAAAGGAAGCCTGCAAGATGGAGCATGGTTTAAGCCATGAGACTTTGGAGCGGCTTCAGATGTTTCTTCAGGTGTTGGAGGAAAGCGAAGTTTGCGAAAAAAGTTGTATGACCAAGTACGAGAAATCCTTGCGGAAGATCAAAGTAGATACTGCCAAAGCGGGGAATAATGGCAAAGAGGATTCCTCATCTCAGCGGGAGTTAAAAACCATGACGTTATTGGATTTAAAGCCGGGTGAGACCGGTATAATATCGAAGGTCGGAGGATACGGCAAACTTCGCCACCGTATCCTGGATTTAGGTCTGCATGTCGGCGAAAGCATTGCCATGGTTAAGACGGCTCCTCTCAAGGATCCAATTGAGTTCTCTTTAAATGGCAATCATATCAGCCTCAGGCGGAGTGAGGCCGAGCTGATTCAGATCAAGTCCAATGGCTAACAGGAAAATCAGGATTGCTCTTGCCGGCAATCCCAATTCCGGCAAGACCTCTATTTTCAATGCGCTCACCGGCGCCCATCAGAAAGTCGGCAATTATCCCGGCGTAACTGTCGAGAAACGTGTCGGATTCGGCAGCTACAACGGCTATGATATCGAATTTGTCGACCTGCCCGGGACTTACAGCTTAAACGCCTATTCTACTGATGAAAAAGTTGCCCGGGATTATCTAATAGATTTCAAGCCCGATGTAGTCATAAACATTGTCGACAGCGGCAATCTGGAACGAAATCTGTATCTCACCACCCAGCTTCTGGAGCTGGAATGCGATATCATAATCGACCTGAATATGTGGGATGAAGCCCAGCGTATGGGCATCCACATCGACCGCGCCAAGCTCTCCCGGCTTCTGGGCGCTCCTACCGTAACTACAATCGGCCATCGCGGAAGCGGTGTCAGGGATTTACTTCAGGCTGCGGTTGATCTGGTAGAAAACAAACATCAGGACCATCGCCATGCCCCGGTCAGCTACGGTTCGCATATAGATGATCTGGTGGTCGATCTGACCAAAAACATCGAGAAATGTAAAAGCTGCGGAATGTGTCCCAGCCGACGCTGGCTGGCGGTCAAACTGCTGGAAGGGGATATCCAGACGGAATCTAAATTTATCAAGGACTCCTCGGAGCTCGATAAACTGCAAAAGAGCATCCGTAAAAAGGTTCGTCATGTCAAACGTGCAACCGGGGAGGATCCCGACGTTATCCTGACTGACGGCCGTTACGGCTATATCTCGGGCATCATGAAGGAAGTGGTCAGCCATAAAATCGGCGACCGCATGAAGCAGTCGCGTCAAATCGATGCTGTTCTGACACACAGACTCCTGGGTTATCCTATCTTTCTCTTTTTGATCTGGCTGATATTCCAGGCCACGTTTGTACTGGGGAGTTATCCCATGGAGTGGATCGAGGCCGGAGTCGCCGTGCTGTCGAATGCCGCAGACAGCGTTATCCCCGACGGTTTCATTAACGATCTGATTGTAGACGGCGCTATTGCCGGATGCGGCGCGGTGCTGGTTTTTTTGCCTAATATTATGATTCTATTCCTGGGAATAGCGGCTCTGGAGGATTCGGGTTATATGGCCAGGGCTGCGTTTTTGATGGATCGGCTGATGCATGCGCTTGGTCTTCATGGCAAATCCTTTATCCCCATGATTATGGGCTTTGGATGCAACGTCCCGGCTATTATGGCCACCCGCACTCTGGAATCGGAACGTGACAGGATTATGACAATACTGCTAATACCGCTTATGTCGTGCAGCGCCCGTCTGGCTGTCTATGTGCTTTTCGCCGGTGCATTTTTTGGAGCAATGGCCGGTAATGTTATTTTCGGAATTTATTTGCTGGGCATAGCCGCTGCTGTCGGAATAGCCCAGATTCTTCGCAAGACACTTTTCCGCCAGGAGGTTGCACCATTCGTCATGGAGCTCCCCCCTTACCGAATTCCAACCATAAAAAGCGTATTCATGCACATGTGGGAGCGCGCCTCGATTTATCTCAAAAAAATCGGCGGAATAATTCTGGTAGCCTCTGTGGTAATCTGGCTTATGGGATATTTCCCCAAACCGGATAACTACTCACAAGATTTCGATTCAAAAATAGAAAACCTTCAAACTCAACTGGAGACACGGGCAATATCACAGGCAGAACAGCAAAGAATAGATAATGAAATATCAGAGCTGAAAACGACCAAATCATCCGAGGAAATCCAGAAATCTTATATAGGCAAAATCGGCAAAGGCATAGTCCCGGTAATCGAACCGCTCGGATTCGACTGGAAACTGGGGGTTTCTCTTATAACAGGCTTCGTGGCCAAGGAAATCGTGATATCTACTATGGGAGTACTCTACCAGATCGGCGAGGGGGCAGATGGAGAATCGCAAGGCCTGACCGACGCTCTTAAAGCTCCTGAAAATAACATATCCCCGCTTAAAAGCCTGGCATTTCTGGTCTTTGTGCTGCTGTATACCCCTTGCGTGGGTACGATAATAGCCATTAAGCGGGAAGCCGGATTAAAGATAATGATCCTGTCGGTTGTTTACCAGATGATTCTGGCCTGGTCGATGGCATTTGTGTTCTATCAGGGCGGAAAGCTCCTGGGATTCAATTAAGCGAGACCTTAGTCCCTCATCCCAAAAATATCTTCTTTTTTGACTTAAATCAAAGCCTAAAATCAATACTCATTTTATCGTATATCCATGAAGAATGCGAATACAATAAATAAATCTGTGAATATGGCTGAAACGAGAGCCGCTGCCAAAAAGCGGCAACCCCTGAAATACAAGCGCAAACCGACACCGAGATTCGATTCGCAAAAATACCGCGGCCTGATTCAATTATTTTGGTTCGGTGTAACAGTCTGGATCGGCCTGCAATTCTATTTTTTCGTGTATTATTACCTGGCGGGAGAAAAAGGCATATACCTTCCACGGCCGCCGGGAGTTGAGGGATTTCTGCCGATATCATCGTTGATATCATTGAGGCACACTTTCGAAACCGGCCAGTTCTCATGGGTTCATCCGGCAGGACTGGCGCTTCTTCTGATCTTCATTACCGTATCATTTGCCTTACGAAAGTCGTTCTGCGCATATATGTGTCCGGTCGGATTGGTCTCGGAATCTCTGGGATCGGTGGGCAGAAAGATTTTCAAGAAACGTCTCAAGCTCCCCGCTTTTCTGGATTACCCTCTCCGTTCGCTAAAATATTTGCTGCTGGCATTTTTCCTCTATGCGGTTTTCTATCAGATGTCCAGCGCTGATATAACTACATTTTTGAACAGCCCTTACAATAAGGTTGCCGATGTCAAAATGCTGCTCTTTTTCACCCGTGTCAGCGAGGTAACATTCTGGGTTCTGTTAGTATTGGTGGTGTTATCGGTGATTTATGAAGGTGTCTGGTGCCGTTATCTCTGTCCATACGGCGCTCTTCTGGGATTTATCGGGCTGTTTTCTCCGGCAAAAATAAAGCGCAATAAAAACACCTGTATCGACTGTATGAAATGTTCCAAAGTCTGCCCGGCGAGAATCAAAGTGCACAAGATGAAGACTGTGCATTCGGATGAGTGCTTTGGATGTATGGCCTGTGTGGATGTTTGCCCGGTACAGGACACCCTTGATATGAAGCTCCCGGGCGGAACAAAGATCAGTCCAAAGACCTATGTAATTGCGGCCTTTCTGGCCTTTTCAATCCCCATCCTAGCCTTCAAAATCTCAGGCTACTGGCATAATAATATCAGCGAAGCGGAATACAGGGAACATATAGAAAACATAGACAGCCCTCTTTACCATCACAACCGCGGCCAGGTTATGACACGTGAAAAACTTAAACAACTGAACAATCCTCCGCATTAAACATTTTCCTGCCTGCCTGAGGTTTAGTAATCATCAAATTCGACCGATAGAGCATAATGTCAATAATATTGGGGGGGATTGGTTCACCAATATCGGAGATTCTGATGCATAAAAACGGATTCCTCAAAGAAAAGATCAACAGCTCAGAAATTCAAGACGTTGTCCGCGAGATGGTAATCGAGTCGGAACGAAAATATAAGACCTTAATCGAAAACAGCCTGGTGGGAATCATAATCTACTCCGAAGATCATGTCGTCTATGCTAATCCCCGCTTCAACGAGATGTTCGGTTATACTGAAGAAGAATATAAAAATTTCCAAATTTGGGATTTTGTGCATCCCGATTACCGCGAAATTGTTAAGGAGCGGGCCTACAAAAGGATTTCCGGCGAGGATGTGGTGCCGCAGTATGAATTAAAGGCAATTACAAAAGACCGTACAATACTGGATATTATGCTGAAATCCGCCCGCATGAACTATATGGGAAAACCTTCTTTGATAGTAAACATTGTTGATATTACAGAATTGAAAAAGGCGCAAAGGGAAAACCGTGAATTATCGAAAATCGTCCAGTCCGCACTAATTCCGATTCTTAAGCTGGATACTTACGGCAGTATTTCATATATCAATAAAAATGCAGAAGAATTATTCGGCGTTAGGCTGGAAGTGATTAAAGGCAAGCAGCTATCATCCTTGATCACGGGGATTGAGCCGGAGGAGATGCAGGAGCATGTTATCCGCCAGACCAGAAAGGGCGGTTTCGATTCGGTAATTCTCTGCAAAAAGGCTGACGGCGCGCCGGTTAAAATGCGCCTTACCACGGCGCCGCTTGTCAACAATAAGAATGAGATGACTGCAATTGCCTGCTTCCTGGTCGATCCGGAAATCGAGAAGGCCGAGAAAAATCTTTTGAATATCGAGGATTCAAGTCCGGCAGAACAATAGACCTTCTCGACAAAATAATTCCAAATTCACGAACAATCCCCATTCTTTTATGTTTAAAAGTCTGAACGACGAAAGGAACAGATTTTGGAAACTGCAATAGCCATTATACTTCTGATAGGTTTTTTCCTGCTTATCCGCAACTCGAAGGGCGGCTGAGGATAATTTTCGGCGGCCGGTGCGGCTGTGATATGATCCTCCCAAATTGTTTGAATCTTTCCCCCGATAAAAAAAACTTGCCCAAATCTTAGAATATTACTAAAATCATCCTACATCCGAAGCGATAGATGGACAATTATCCGCCTTGCAGAAAGGATATGTCTCTATGCCCAAATTAGTCCGTGAAAGATGGGGAACCAAGCTGGGAGTGATTCTGGCGGTTTCCGGATCGGCTGTCGGCCTCGGAAACTTCCTGCGTTTCCCCACTGAAGCCGGCAAGTTCGGAGCGGGCGCCTTCATGATCCCATATTTGGTGGCGCTGATCGTAGTTGGAATTCCTCTGGTTTGGGTGGAATGGACCTTGGGACGATACGGGGGGCAGTTCGGGCACTCATCCGGCCCGGGCATATTTCAGGCCCTCAGGCCCAAAGGCAGGTTTTTGAAATATATTGGTGTCATGGCCGTTTTCGGCCCACTGGCAATCTTTTCATACTACTGCTACATTGAGTCCTGGACGCTTGGATACAGCATCTTCTCGATTCTTGGCAAAATGCCTGAGGTTGCCAGCGCCGCCGAAGCGGATAAAATGGCCCATTTCTGGCTCCAATACCTTGGAGTCGAGGAAGGAGGGTCGTTTACCACAACTTACATCTTATTTCTGATAACATTTATAATCAATATTGTCGTCATCTACTTCGGTTTAAGGGGCGGAATCGAAAAGGTATGCAATTTTGCCCTTCCGACTCTATTGGTGCTGGGCATTATCCTGGCAGTTCGCGTACTCACCCTTCCCCCGGGAACAGAACCCTCGGCTAATGCTGTAAACGGCCTGGGCTATCTATGGAACCAGGACTTTTCAAAGCTGAAAGACCCCCAAATATGGCTGGCGGCGGCAGGGCAGGTGTTTTTCACGCTCTCTGTCGGTATGGGGGTAATCCTCACATATTCCAGTTATTTGCGCCAAAAGGACGATGTCGCCCTTTCCGGGCTGACCTCGGCCACAGCCAATGAATTCGCCGAAGTCGTGCTGGCAGGCTCGATTATTATCCCCGCTGCCTTTATCTTCTTTGGTCCCAATCCGGCTGCCGTTCAGCAAATAGCCGATTCAGGATCATTCTCTATGGGCTTTGTTACAATGCCATTGATATTCCAGCAGATTCCGGGAGGTGCGGTTTTCGGATTCATCTGGTTCTTCATGCTCTTCCTGGCCGGAGTGACATCATCGATATCTATCGTGCAGCCAATTGTGGCATTCTTAAAAAACGAGTTCGGCCTTTCACGAGGCGAAGCGGTTTTGTTGGTGGGAGCCTTCATGTTCATACTTTGCCAACCGGCTATATGGTTCCTGAAATACGGTGTCATGGATGATATCGATTTCTGGGCCGCCAATTTCATTATAGTACTTGGAGCTTTGATTGAGATTATATTATTCGGATGGGTTCTGGGCTCAAAGAAGGGCTGGAAAGAACTACATCGCGCCGCCAATATAAAAGTACCGGGAATATTCAGAGTTTTGATAAAATATATTACTCCTCTTTTCCTGGCAGGAATTTTGGGAGTTTGGCTTTATCAGAACTGGTTTGATGTTATCCTTATGAATACCGATCCGGCCGGAAATCCCTTTAATCCGGAACATAAACCCTATGTTCTAATGGCGCGTTTTTTCCTTCTTTCGCTCTTTATTATCCTTTGTACCCTGACCTACATTGCCTGGAGAAGGCATAAAGGACAATTGGATCTTTCCGATGAGTTCGATGAAGATCAGGCAAATAAATCTGAGGCATGATATGGATACATTCGGCTGGATATTTATGTTAGTTTATTGGACGGGCTTAACCGGGCTTCTGGTATTCTGCCTGACCAAAACATTGCGTGAAAAAGAGGCCAAAGAGTAAAAGTCTGAAGCTTTTGGCGGAAAAGATCAAAAAAATCCAGATTTTCTTGAACCTTTTCCGCCTGTTTTGTATCTAAAAGCTATGATAGAGGATTCTTAATTATGAAATTAAAGTGGTGGATAATAAAAATAGCGATAATTGCGGCCGGACTGGGCGGCGGATATCTGTATTATTATTTAATCGGATGCCGCAGTGGTTACTGCCCTATAACCTCAAATCCCTATATATCTGTCATTTACGGCGGAATAATCGGCCTTTTATTAAGTTTCAGCTTTCCATGGAAGAAAAAGGAGAAGACAGAAGATGCCTCTGTATGAGTATAAATGCAATCAATGCGGACATGAGTTCGAGGAGCTTGTATACGGCGACAAAAAGCCCGCCTGCCCCAAATGCAATTCCGATAAGACTGAAAAGAAGATGTCGGCTTTTGCCACCGGCGGAGGATCAACATCAGGAGGCACAAGCGGAGCCTCATGCAATAACTTCACTTGAGGGATATAATCTGTGACAGGCCGTGAGCCTGAGAAAAAGAATCCATACTACAGTTCCAAAGTCACCTGGCTGCTTTTAGTTCTGGTCGGAGTGGCTTTGCTAGTTGTGGGGCTTACTATTATCTCCGAGGAACGCGGGATTAAATCAGATACTGCTGAAAACACATCGGATTCCGCACAAATTATCGAAGATACTGTAAAAACTGTTTCCGAACAGGAACCTGCCAGAGAAGACTTGGCCGAATCCATCCCCTGGCAAAGTTTTAATCGAGCGCTGGCTGATATCGAAGGCGAAAGCCGTTTCGCTATGATGTTCTTCCGTGCAGAGGAATGCCAGCCGTGTGACCGAATGGAATCGGAGGTCTTCACACAAACTCAAATTCTGGATGCCTTCGAGCACAAGGTTCTTCCGGTCAGAATTGAATCCAATTCAAATGAACGAGTGGAATACCGCGAACGTGTCTTGAGCGAAGCCGGCCTTCCGGACATATTTGGCATCTCGGGATTCCCGACCATTATGTTCTATGACG
Organism: Candidatus Zixiibacteriota bacterium; assembly: GCA_014730285.1. Taxonomy (GTDB): domain Bacteria; phylum Zixibacteria; class MSB-5A5; order JAABVY01; family JAABVY01; genus JAABVY01. Next base: position 2,334 of record WJIM01000360.1, on the reverse strand, counting down.
GCCAGACTCAAAAATTCCTCTTCACCCTCCCCGGCTTTGTTGAAGCCGATAAACTGCATAAAATCTTCGAGTATCTCCGCGGCCGTATGTTCGAAACCGACTCTGTGCAACTGCAGGAATATATCTCGAGATAGCAAATATTTTTGGGTAAGGTGCCCCTATCTTCAGGGGGTGTTGAAAAAGTTTGACCGATAAACCTGTCATTCTGAGCGAAGTCTTTGATCCGGCTGCCGACGGACGAAGAATCTGTTTGATTCGTGAAAGATTCTTCAGTCGCTACGCTCCCTCAGAATGATACGGTTGGATGCGAACCATCCACCTCCCCGCCTGTAAAATCTTTTTGACTTGTGTTTGATTCAAGCGTCTATATCTTAGAAAAGACATTCACAAACCGGGGAGATATGATCATGAATCGTTTTCTTATTTTGACCGCCGCCTGCCTCCTGATTCTCACAGGCACGGGCAATGCACAATTCACCAAAGAAAATTATGAACATGTTTACGATAGTATCCGAGACTTAAAGATTGATTTTGCACGGTCAATAGTGGTCAGGGATTTTAATTTCGCTATGGATGCTGCCGAATTTACTCTCGAGGAAGGCACTATCTCATTTCTAAATCCGGTTGCGGGGCAGACTATTGGCTTTTATTTCACTGGACGCGGGCAGTGCAGACTTATCGGTCCAACACCGGTCGAGAAATTTTCGATTGAGAAATTTACCGGGGAGGAGGATTTCAATGAGAAGTTTGGTGACGGACTGTTTTTCTTTTCCCGCGATGTATTTGAAAAGTTTTTTGCACAGCCTGATATTCAACCTGTCAGGGAAGACAGCAAATCTAAGTCGAGAGCAAAGCGATTTATGGACCGGCTCGAGGATTATTCGATCGACATAGCATCAGATATGATTCCCAAACTTTATACCTCGCAGGAAAATCCATACCTTTTGACAATCTTCGCTCCTGAAAACAGCTATGATTTTTATCTCTATAACTACGATCCGACAATAACGGAATCGGTGCAACTGGCCGAATTCAAGCGCGAAATGGGACATGAAGTTATCCAGACTATCACCAGATTCTTTCCGCAGGAGCATTACCAATCCGGTAAGAATATTTACGAGCGCGAGCAAGTCGATCAGGCTTATCCAAGGCATTATGACATAATTACGACGATTAAACAGAATACAGATCTCATTACTGCATGCAGGCTGATCTTTGAATCCAACCAGGACAGCCTGATCTGCCTCTGGTTCAATCATACCGATCAGATAGATATGGATTCGGTCACGACCGCCGACGGTAATCATCTGGCAATCGATAAATTCGAGGAGGACGACGCCTACTTTACAACGGTCTTTTTCAATCGTCCCCTGATGAAGGGCGAGTATGATACCTTGATGTTTTACTATGAGTCCGGAGATGTAATCAAAAAATCGGTCTGGGGTGATTTTTATCTCCTGGCGCCCGCAGGATGGTATCCTGAACTTGGCTTCCGTAACAAAGCAACGTTCACTTTATCCTACAAGACTCCCGAATGGCTGCGATTTTTGTCCTGCGGTGAGAAGATAAAAGACAGCGTCGAGGGCGACTGGCGTTACACTGTCTGGGAGAACAATGATCCGATCCAGGTGGTGGGCTTTAATTATGGCTGGTTCGACTCTCTTACGGTTAATGAACCGGGGTTTCCTGAAATAAAGGTATTCCGTTCCGACGCCAGCCATCAGGGACGGTTGTTCGGCCCGAATATGCTGGAGGTAACCGCTGAAGATGTTAAAGAAGCGATTGAATTTTGCACCAGGGTTTACGGCAATTATCCTTACGAGAGACTTCTGGTGACAGAAATTCCCCTTGCCCACGGACAGAGCTTCCCGGGACTCCTGCATCTGGGATGGGGCAGTTTCGAACGTGATGACCGCGGCAAGGGCTTCGAGATGGACGCTTTCCGAGCCCATGAGGTGGCACATCAATGGTGGCCTACCATCGTGCATTTCAAATCATATCACGATCAGTGGATGTCCGAGGGTTTTGCCGAGTATACCGCCGCCTGGTTTGTACAGACCAGGGACGGCGATAACGAACGATTCCTGAAGCTTCTGGACGACTGGAGGGATATCATTACGGAAAAAGGCTCGATGTACCGGGGTGTCTGGTCTGAGGGATCGGAGGCCGGGCCGATTTGGCTGGGTGGAAGGCTGGCCTCTACAGAGTCTGAGGATTATACGACGTTAGTCTATACCAAGGGCGCCTATGTACTCCATATGCTCAGGATGATGCTATTTGATTACAAAAACAATTCAGATGAAAAATTCGTGAATATGATGCAGCATTTTGTCA
>WJIM01000359.1 GCA_014730285.1 Candidatus Zixiibacteriota bacterium | reverse complement strand
TCCTCTTCTTCGACCTTGATCCTGATAACAGGGCTATTACGCATACAGCCGCGGTTGCGGTCTGGATGGCGGTCTGGTGGATTACCGAGGCAATCCCGATTGCAGCTACGGCGCTTTTACCGGTAGCGCTCTTCCCGCTTTTGGGCGTGGCCGAGGGACGTGAGATCGCTACAAAGTACTTCAACCATATTATCTTCCTTTTCATGGGCGGTTTCATAATCGCACTGGCCTTGCAGAGATGGAATCTGCATAAGCGAATCGCGCTCAAGATCATGCTGATAATCGCCACCAGCCCCTCGCGGATCATTCTCGGCTTCATGGCGGCCTCGTTTTTCCTCTCGATGTGGATTTCCAATACAGCAACCGTGATGATGATGCTTCCGATTGCAATGGCTGTCATAGCCAGGCTGGAGGACAGCTTCGAAAAGCGCGGGGTGGATAAGGTCGCCACCAGTCTGCTTCTGGGAACAGCCTATGCATCCTCAGTGGGCGGTATGGCAACCCTGATAGGCACTCCGCCAAATCTTGCATTCGCAAAAATTTTCGAGGAGACCTTCCCCCAGGCGCCAGAGATATCATTTGCCGGCTGGATAATATTCTCTTTGCCGATATCATTGGTGTTCTTCTTTATCATCTGGGCTTTCATGTCCTTCAAGGCGCGTCTGGGTAAGGGACGTATTCAGGCCGACAAGAATATCTTTCTGGAAGAATACAAAAAGCTGGGACATTTTTCATATGAGGAGAAAGTTGTACTGGTCGATTTTCTGATCCTGGCCTTTTTATGGCTTTTCCGAAATCCGATTCCGATAGGGGGGTTCACAATTCCCGGATGGTCGAACCTTCTTCCGATGCCGGATTTTATTGATGATGGAACAGTGTCTATTACTATGGCCCTGATATTGTTTCTGATACCGTCAAAATCACGGCCGGGACGGATGGTGATGGATTGGAAGACGGCGGTATCATTGCCGTGGGGAATAGTGATTTTATTCGGCGGAGGTTTTGCGCTTGCCTATGCCTTCAAAGCCTCCGGGCTTTCGGTCTGGATCGGAAGCCAGCTGGGCGGGCTCTCGACCCTGCATCCGCTTTTGATTATTGCAGTGGTCTGCCTGACTATGACATTTCTGACAGAATTGACTTCGAATACAGCAACGACCCAGACCATTCTGCCGATTATAGCCGGGGTGGCGATTGGAATAGGCATAAATCCGCTGCTTTTGATGATCCCTGCAACTCTTTCGGCATCCTGCGCGTTTATGTTACCTGTGGCAACTCCGCCCAATGCAATCGTATATGGCGGCGGACGGTTTAAGATTGCCACTATGGCAAGGGCGGGGATCGTGCTTAATATCGTGGGCGTTTTTGCGATAAGTTTGGGATTTTACTTTGTGGGGCGTGTGATTCTGGGGGTGGAGCTCGGAGTCTTTCCCGACTGGGCGGTTATGCCTTGAGCTGGCTAATATGATGCCGTGCTCAATGCCTGTCATTCTGAGCGCAGCGAAGAATCTCCTGGAATCGAGAGAGATTCCCACGGTCGTCCTTGCCTTTGGCAGGACTTTCTCAGAATGACATTTTAAACAACCTGTTATTCTAAGAGCAGCGAAGAATCGGTATGATTTTTGAGAGATTCTAATCTGCTTGACTTTGCGCAATTATACCTTACATTTGGGGCTTTACGAGGTGAAAATATGAAAGATGAATTGACTCCGAAACAGATAGTATCAGAACTTGACAAATATATAGTCGGTCAGGATCAGGCCAAAAAAGCGGTTGCGATTGCGCTTCGCAACCGATGGCGCCGTCAGCAGGTAACTAATGAACTGAAGGATGAAATCCTGCCGAATAATATAATCATGATCGGTCCTACCGGTGTGGGCAAGACCGAAATCGCGCGACGCCTGGCCTTCTTGGCGCATGCGCCTTTCATCAAGGTCGAAGCCTCCAAATTTACGGAGGTCGGCTATGTGGGGCGTGATGTCGAATCGATGGTGCGCGACCTTACCGATCTGGCTGTGAACATGGTCAAGAAGGAGATGGGGGAGAGCCAGCGTGAGAAGGCCGAAAAAATTGTGGAAAAGCGCATACTGGATATACTCATCCCGCCGCCTCCACGCAAGACGCATGTCAGCGCTGAGGGCGAAACTACCGAAATACCCCCGGCCGAGGATGAATCCTGGAAAAGAACTCGGGAGAAGATGGCCGATCTTCTGGCAAAGGGCGAGCTTGACGACCGTGTGATCGAAATCGAAATGCCCAACAACCGTTTTCCGATTGTGGAGGTTTTCTCACCTATGGGAATGGAGGAGATGGGGATTAATCTGCAGGAGATGTTCTCGGGCATGGGACCCAAGAAGAGCAAGCGCAAGAAACTTACGGTCGAAGATGCGCGCAGAGTACTGGTGCAGGAAGAAATTGGCAGGCTTCTGGATATGGACGAGGTGGTCGAGAGGGCCAAATTCAAAGTCGAGAATTCGGGCATAATCTTCATAGATGAGCTCGATAAGATAGCATCCAGCGAAGCCGCCACAAGCAGTCCCGATGTCTCCCGTGAGGGTGTTCAACGCGACATTCTCCCTATCGTTGAGGGCAGTAATGTTATGACCAAGCACGGTATGATCCGTACTGAGCATATTCTCTTTATAGCTGCCGGGGCGTTTCATGCCACCAAGCCCTCCGATCTTATTCCCGAACTTCAGGGACGCTTTCCGATCCGTGTCGAGCTCGACAGCCTCGGCAAGGAAGAATTCATAAAGATACTGACCGAGCCAAGGAATGCGCTTGTTAAGCAGTATATAGCTCTGATGGAAACCGAGGGAGTAGATCTCAATTTCGATAAATCCGCTATCGAGGAAGTAGCGGAGATTGCGGATACTGTCAACACCCGTTCGGAAAACATCGGAGCGCGGCGTTTGCATACGGTGATGAACAATCTGCTTGAGGAAGAGATGTTCGGCCTACCCGAGGACGGAAAGAAAAAGATCAAAATCACCAGAGATAAGGTTTCCAAACGCCTGGCCGAAATCGTCGAGGACGAGGATTTAAGCAAGTATATACTTTAGCGGAGTAGATAATTGCCTTCCAATGACACTGAAAAAGTCCGGGGATACTTCGAAAGAGCATCCGACCTTTTCAATTCAATATACACTGGAGAAAAATCCGCCTTTGGCAGATGGCTGGATAAAGTCCTGCGTCCGGATTTAAAAGAGCGGTTTCTTCTGACATTGCATGAAGTACAGAAAGAAAGGCCGCAGTCATTGATTGATATCGGCGTGGGGCCGGGGCAGTACCTTAAGGCCTATGCCGAGCTCGGCGTGCCGCAGATTACCGGCCTTGATTTTTCCGAACCGATGCTTGATCTGGCACGAAAGCTGGTGGGAAAGCCGCCGGACGGCGTTGAGATAATCTACACGGTTGCGGATTTTACGGAAGCCGAATTTAAGCAAAAGTTTGATATCTCGGTTGCGATGGGCGTGTATGATTATGTTGCCAATCCCGAGGCATTTCTTAGAAAGATGAAAGATATAAGCAATACATGCATGCTGGCAAGTTTCCCCTCAATCTCGGTCTGGCGCACACCGATCAGAAAAGTGCGGTATGCCTGGAAGCGCTGTCCGGTATATTTTTATAATCGCGGCAGGATTGAGATCCTGGCGGAAAAAGTCGGCTTTAAAAATATCGAGATTACCAAGATCAGGGGCAGCGGGATGGATTACTTCGTACGGTTCGACTGCTGACTGATCATCTATACTGTCTTTTCCAGCTTTTTCACCAAATCATCTGAAATCTTATCGCGGTCAAAGTGATCTATCACATGCCGCCTGCCGTTTTTGCCCCATTCAGCCAATTTTTGGGAATTTCGCATTTCCAGTATGCTATCGGCAATCTTCTGCGGATCTTCTTCGGACACCACAAGGCCGGCATTGGCCCGGCGGATGATTTCCGCACCCTCGCTTTCGGCGCAGTGGAGGATCGGGATTTCCATCGACATAAGCTCAAACAGCTTGGCCGAGCGGACGACTTTAAGACCGGGTAAATTTCTATGTATCACGATTCCGATACCGAACAACGACAATAACTCCGGCAATTCAGCATGCGGAATAGGATCATGAAATTGAACATTATCAAGACCGTTTTGCTTGGCATATTCAATCAAGCTTTTTTTCTCGAAACCGTCCCCGCATAACATGAAGACAATGTCTTTCTTTGATTGAAGTAATTTGGCCGCATCAAGAACGAGCCGCAGGTTGTGATTACGTCCGTGCAGGCCCGAATATCCTACTACAAACTTACCCTCAGTTCTGTATCGTTTTTGAGGTTTGAATGATGGCTCTTCAGGGCTAAATAGGTCTGGATCCGCCCCGTTAGGCCATAGAATCGGGTCTAACCGGGGAAAGCGCTTTTTAATATCTGCCAGCACACCTTCGGTCTGACCTGTAATGGCTGTGCTGTCTTGCATAATTTTATTCTCGAAGGCGGAAATCCTGTCCAGAATAAACTTCGCACTTAATACCTTTTGTTCTTCCAGCGCATCGGTCCAAAGGTCGGCAATATTCGTTGCCAGTTTGGCATTCCACTTTTTAGCCAGCTTGCGGGCCGTATATCCCAGAAAGGGGGGAGGGTATTCCCATAAAAGCAAGTCAGCCTTATCGATTTCGCGGCTGCCGACATTGAATGCTGTCAGCGCGAATGTTAGATATGATAATGCCAGCGAAGCGGCGTTGCGGGATTCGTGTATATACAGCCATGACCTTATGATCTCGATTCCGTCTATATTTTCCCTGCATTTGTAAAGGCCTTTGTAGTCGTCGAAAATCTCGCCGGTGGGATAATTGGGAAGGGCGGTCAGGACAGTGATATCATGCCCCTGTCTTAGAAATGCCCTTGCCAGGGAATAAATCCGATTCTGCGCCGCGCCCATTTCCGGCGGAAAATACTGTGTCAGGATAACCGTTTTCATCGTGCGGAAATGCTCAGGCCCTCTTGATGCGGATATCGCCCGCGCCGCATTTGGCGGTTATTCGCAGTTTCTTTTCTGCGGAGTCGTAGTTGTCGTCGATATGCTCTCTTTTTGCGGGTATGCCGCTCGATTCTATGCCAAAAATTCGGATGTCCCCAATACTGCAATTGCCTGAAACCTTGCAGGGAATATCCTCCCTGATAACAAGATGTATATCTCCGAAGCCGACTGATGTATTGATTATATTTTCTCCGGACATAAGTTCGGTTCTCGTGAGGTAGATATGTATATCGCCGAATGTCACGCTGTAAACCAGCCCCTTGGAGTCGATTGATTCGGGGCTGACATCAATACTTCCGAAGACCTTTTTGCTGGAGATCAGAGAGACTCCTCCCGAATCGGGCTTATCCCCGCGGGCCTGGTTATATATTATCCAGATGCCCAGAATAATTAGCGCCACAGGCCAGAGATCGCCGATTAAATCCCAGAATTCGAAGTCTATTGCGCCGGTCTGATCCAGTAAAAATAAAATGCCGAAGATGATTAGAAGCAATCCTATGATTACGGTTGCAAAAGTTCCCTGCATATCTCAACTCCATTCAGGATTGTTTTTGTAGTTAATATCAGCATTGAATATAGTTTTTTAATGTCATATTTCAAGATATTTGTGAGCTTGTCTAATTATATCAAGTACTGAGTTCAGTCAGATCCTGATCCGCCTCTGGCGGATTATGATCTGACGGCTGTTAAGAAAAACTAATTGATTGTCTTGCTATGTCAATTCACAGCCCCGATTTTATCGTGAGCAGGAATTGACAGAACTCGACGGAAAGCTATTTTTTGAGATTATTCAAATGGATTATGCTTTCTGGTCGCAAATCAATCTGCTTGACAGTAATGATAGAAAAGATATTTTAGGCGATCAGAAATTGAAATATAAAAGAAAAGGAGATTGAAGATGACCAAGGATTTTCTGCAGATAACCGATTTTACCCGCGAGGAAGCAATAGAGCTTTTGCAGTTCTGTAAAAAGATGAAAGACGGCGAGGTTGCGCCCAAACCCCTCGAAGGCAAGACTGCCGCCTGTATCTTCCACAAACCCTCTCTCAGGACCAGAATATCGTTCGAGGTCGGCATCAATCAGCTCGGCGGAAATTCACTTTATATCACCGACAAGGAGATCGAGCTGGGCGTGCGTGAATCGATTTATGATGTGGCCAAGGTGATGTCCCGTTATGCCGGCCTGATCATGATCCGTACTTTCGATCACAAAAATGTAGAGGAACTGGCCGAGCATGCCAGCGTGCCGATCGTAAACGGCCTGACCGACCTGACCCATCCCTGCCAGGTTATGGGCGATATTTTCACTTACTTCGAAAAAACAGGCAATTTCGAGGATATTACCATAGCGTTTCTGGGCGACGGCAACAATGTTTTCAACTCATTCGTGAACCTATCCTGCCTTTTCAAATTGAACCTCCGGCTGGGAACCTCTCCTAAAACTCTGCCCAACCAGGAGCTTCTGGACAAGTCCAAGAAGGCCGGGAAGTCGAAGATCGAAATCCACCACAATCCTAAAGATGCGGTTAGGGATGCCGATATCATCTATACGGATGTGTGGGCCAGCATGGGCCAGAAACATTTAGTCGAGGAAAGGGCCAAACTGTTGACCGAATTCCAGGTTAACAACGATCTTCTGAATGATGCCAAACCGGGTGTGATGGTTATGCACTGTCTGCCTGCCAACAGAGGTCAGGAGATTACCGATGAGGTTATGGACGGCTCTCATTCGGTGGTGTTCGATGAAGCCGAGAACCGCCTGCACATTCAAAAAGCCATTATGGCCACGCTGCTCGAAAATAAAACCTGATGTAAAAATATTTTTAGGAGAGGGTTATGTATAACAAGAAGTATTTGGGCGTCTTGACCGTGCTGTTTGGATTGGGATTCGTGCTTTTATTTACGATGTTTTGGGCATGCTCATCCGACAGTACCGGATCGACAATTGTGCAGGGCGATTTGAGTGATCCGGCTTTTACCGCGGTCAGGGGAGATGTCGATGATATGGTCGATTCGATCCTTCACAACATTCACAACCCGCTGACGAATCCGTGGGGATTTCCGCTGGATTCCACTACTCTCAATGATCCCGATGATGAAATCTGGTGGGGACCGTTGAATCCGGAGGACAGCGCGGATTATGATTATTCCAACGGCTGGCATACGATGTATGTACTGCATTTAAGCGCTTCCGGAAGCGAGATTTACTACGACAGCATGGCCTTTTTGGTAAACGGCCATTTCTGGGAAAGCCCGGCCCCGGGTGTGGAAGAGATTTGGTATCGCGGCTCCTATTCGCTGAATAACAGTACTGAGGATGAGGACCTGGTTTTCGATTTCACCACTCGCGTGGATATTCAGAATATCAGCAGCTACATTGCCTCTGCAGCCGGAACCGCAGAGATGATTACAACGCGCTCATATACCGAGGGCACTTCAGATATAAGCGAGCAGTTTGATTTCGATGTTACCTTCGATAATGTCGATCTTACCCGGGATGAGTTGGGAAGCTGGGATGAGTATACCCAGGTTGGAGGACAGTTTACTGCCGATATGACCTATACTGTGGAGACTACCGAGGGAGGCGATGTCGAGATAACGGATCAGGAATGGGTGATTGAAGTCACCTTTAACGGAACTGTTTCCGAAATCAAAGCCACCAAAGGCAACACACAGTGGAGCTTTGACCACAATCTGTAAAATATAAATCGAGTAAGTTACTCAAAAGCCTCCGCATTCTGCGGGGGCTTTTTTATTTCAGAAAAAAGTCTTGCAGATAAGAGCCCATCTTTTTACTTTCCCGGATTCTGGAGGAATATATGAGAGAAGTGGTTAAATTCAGTGAATGTTTTGTCTGCGGCGATAATAACTCATGCGGGCTTAAGGCCAAATTTTTCGTGCAGGAGGACGGCTCGGTTGCGACCGAATACAAGGTCGAGAAGCAGTTTGTTGGGTATGCCGATGTTCTTCATGGCGGGGTGCTGGCCTCGCTTCTGGACGAGGTAATGATTAAGGCCATTCTGAAAGATGATATCCTGGCTGTAACCGCCTCTATGGATGTCAAGTTTAAACGGCCGGTCTATGTCGATCAGATAATCAAGCTTCAGGGAAAAGTGATTGGCAGCAAGGGGCGTGTTTATAAAACCGAGGGGGTGGCCCAGGTCGGGGGTAAAACAGTGGGCACTGCAACCGGGACTTATGTGCGGGCCAAAGGCGGGCTGAAAGATCTTTTAAAGCGTTCGCTTGAATAACGTCTGGCGCATATATATGCAGCCCGTTTCACAAATTCTGAACCGGCAATATATTCTGTAACTATCCACAATCTTTCTTTATGAATTTCTTAAATGCATCTAATACATCGCATTAGGCTTATTTGGGCAAATTCATAATGCCAAATAATCGTGTTTAATTTCATCGGCACAGTTTTTGCAAAATCTGCTTTTGAGGTGTTTTATGAAACTATACTTCTTTGGTAAATGCTCCAGTGCCTTTAATGATCAGCCCGGAGGAGGGATAATCAGTATCATGATGCCCGATTTGGGGATGATGTATCGTACACAGTTCGAGGGCAGTCAGAAGGAATGCGAGTATACCGCCGCGATTATGGCAATGAAATTCGTGGAAAAAAACAAGGAACTACTTTGCAAACAGAAAATACAGATTCTAACCGACGCTTCCGGGTTGATTGAGGAAATCAATCACGATGCACCGGTGTCTCCCGGAAATAAGATCTACCGGGATACCGTGCTGATGTATCTGAAGAAATTCGGCATGGCGCTTTCATGGGTGCCGCGCTCGGAAAACCGCGCCGCCGGTTTGGTGCCTGACCTTCCACCCTTAAAACTCAAACTCGATCTTGATTTCGACTTCGGCCAAAAAGGAAACGATTCAGCGCTGGGAACCAATAACGGCGGCAACGGCATCTTTTAATTCTGCTGATTTCTCAACATTACTCTGGCAATTTTCAACATTAAAACATATAATCGGGGCATTTGGAAAAGGCGTTGGAACATGTGATACGGATGCCTGTTTAATCCTTGAACAGGCTCTCGAAAATACAGGGAATCTATTGATGGACAAAATAAAGAAGCTCGCATTACCGATTCTGACAACATTTTTACTCATAACGGGAAGTCTTTATGCCCGTGATTATCAGGTCGAAAAAGTAAAATCATGGCCGTCACGTGCCAATCTCATGGGTTCGCCCGACGGCTACATGTATATAACCCAGTACAAAAGAGTAACGGGTTACTCATCTCCGACCAACCGTATCCTGAACACTCGCATCAAAGGAAACGAGAAGGTCTTCACCTCCCCTGAGGGGAATTTTTGGGCGGCCTCGGAATTCGTGGACCGTTCCGCGACCCAGTATCGTGTGATAGGGCTTTCCATGTATACCCCGCAGGGGAAAAGGCTCTATTCCATTGACGATCCGAATGCGTTGAAATTCATACTCAACGACAGTTCGGCGCATATGGTTGGAATCGAGGGCACAGAGGGCCTGCCCGAAACGACTCTGAATTTTTACAGCGCTTCCGGCAGTCTTGACGGGACATATAAACTCACTCATTTCCTGGGTGGTAAATTCAGCGGCGACGGCAGCCTGTTTTTCGCATACAGCGCCGATTCCGGCCTGCACGTTTTCAATCCCTCCGGTGAAATGCAGTACAAGCTGAACAGCGGCCGTAATTTCGCGGCCAGCGATGACGGCAGACTGGTGCTGGCCTCAAACGGCGGACACCTGCATCTGTATTATCATAACAGCATGACCAGCTTTGCCGAGGTGAATACCTCAAAAATCAGAGAAATTATGCTATCTGATGACAATACAAAGGCGGTGGTTATGTCGGATGACCATGCCGTATGTTACAGCATTCCCGACCTGGAACCGCTCTGGCAGTATAATCCGGTTGATGAATCCCATCATTTAAGCTCCTGTGATTATAACGACAATACCGGCAGGACAGGATTCGGAATTGCGATAGACAGCGGTCCGGATTTCCCCTTTTCCGAAAGATATAATACC
>WJIM01000358.1 GCA_014730285.1 Candidatus Zixiibacteriota bacterium | reverse complement strand
AGTAGGATTCTTGCAGCAATGCTTATCGTAATAGGAAATCCAGAAATAGCCCTGGTCTCCCCAGCTTGTGCCCCAGCTATTCTTGCACAGCCAGGCGCCGTCTAAAGGCGCCTGAGTGTTACGGTTGTCATCCCAGCCGATTATAGCCACAGCATGAGTCGGATCCAGCCCGCTTGAAGGCGGCTGATAGTGATTCCAGTAGTAGTCGAGATAATAATCATCGGCCCGCATACAGGTAGCGATCGCGCCCTCTTCCATGATTTTGGTTTTGATTAAATCGATGTTTTCCAGATTTTCCCCGGCGGTATACCATTCAATGTCGCGCGGATAGAAATAATGAAATCCTGAGGCCTTTCTGGGCGGGGGAGAGGAAAAGGACTGCCCGTCGACATCCCGCACCGCCCCTTCTGAGCGTGCAAAATAGGCCGAGGCCACAAGATAGTCTCCGCCCTGATGAACTGTCAGACCGCTTCCGGAGGGCGGATCGATATCGTCATTGTTATGATCGTTGAAGCCGTTCCACCAGTCCAGATGGTATTCCGCCAGATTCGGATCGCCGCCCTCTCCGGCGCCGCTCCAGCTGCCGTTCATCATCAGATTGCTCTCCAGCGAGGCCATCGTGCCATGAGTCCAGCATGTGCCCCCCATTTGATTCTTTATGCTGGTGACGAAATTCTCACCGTTAACATCACGCAAATCGAAGCTCTCGGGCAATTGAGCCATTAAAGGCTCTATGCTTAAAACCAAAATCAATATTATTATTCTTGTTAACATAAATCCACCTTTGTACAGAGTGCGCAGAATCTCCCGGTAATTTGAATTTACCATTACGGTCAGTATTCAATTATAGAGCATCTTATTTATATTAGTACTAAAAAATCACGGCAAAGCAAGCCATTTTTTGCTCTGCCGCTGATTTTCCTCCGAAGGCTTCGAAGGCTCACCGGTCCTCCTGAGACTAATTCAAGTGTGTGGTATTTATAGAGCCAATTCCTGCCATGAGCGCAAGGGGAGATCTCTCCTCTGCCGTCAACCATATATACCTCATAATCATAAACTGACAAGGTCTATTAAAGGCGAATAGATTACTAATGCAAAACTACGCCCTAAATACGCTTTAAAAATGATGCCAGATTCGTCTTTCGGTTGGTAATTTGAAGTTTTTTGCGGATTTTTTCTCTGTGCTTTTTTACTGTGGATATGCTAATGTAAAGGGCGTCGGCGATTTCCTTGGTGGTCGAGCCATTCTTTATTAAAGTACAAATCTCGACTTCACGAGGTGACAACCGTGAGTACAGATGCATTAATCCGCCCGAAATCAGCGCCATTTCTCCCAGGCTGTTCTCCAGCACCATTAGTTTGGATTTATTGACCGTCCCATCGTCATTGACAATCTTTCTCAATGTCGGCATGATGATTTGCTGGATATTTTCGGTTATGCTCAGGCGGAAATTGCGCTTTTCCTCCTCAATATGTTCGAGCACTTCCTTAAGCGTTATATTCTTTTCCATCAGGGCCTTGCGTTCCTTTTTGAGCTGTTCACCGGCCTCTTTGCGCTCCGTGATATCCTCCACTATACCGCATTTCCTGTATATCCTGCCTCCCGGATCCTTGACCGGAAAAGTACGCGAATGAAGCCAGCGGATTGAACCCTCGGGATCAATAATCCGATACTCATCATCGGTTTCCGTCTCCAGATCGGTGTATCTGTTATTTATTCTATCAACATCATCAGGATGAACGCTTTCGATATATGCGTTAGGATTTTCGAAAATCCTTTCCAGGGGCTGATTGAATATCTTTTCATAAGCCGGCGAAATATAGATGGCTTTGCGCGGATTAAACTCGACGATCCAGAATATCTGGTTGCTGCTTTCTATCATCTGACGAAAGCGTTCCTCGCTGTAGCGGAGACTTTCCAGCCTTTCGGTTTCCCGACTTATATCGAATGATACAAGCAATATATAACCCTGCATTTTTTTATGCGGTATCAACAGATATTTACACCATTTCTGATTCTTGAATTTTGGCCCGGGTCCCTGTAATTCCACATATTGCAATTTACTTACGCATTCAGAGAGAGCCTTTTGGAATGGCGGATGTAATTCCGGGACAAGAAAGTCAAAAACCGATTCTGTATCCTCGGATTTCGGACAATTCGGATCACTGCAATATTCTATAATACCCCTGGAATTAATCACAAAGATCGTGATTTTTTTCGAGATTTCAAGGGAATCCAGTACCGATTTACTCTCCACTACATATGATTCAGATTCCTGCCGGTTAAACTGGTCCTGGTTCTTGTCGTTCATAGGCTATTGCAGCTCCATTCATGCTTCGACCTTCTCATGAACCTGTCATGAGAATAACGATGCGGAAATACCCAACATCCTATTTTCAAAGGGCTGCGTGCGGGATAGGAGTAGTGTCCCGGAAAAATGGCAGTATAAGTAAACCGCCCGAGGTTTCCGACTAAGATCCTATGTTCATAATATTCACAATTAATCGGATTATAGCAAGCAAAAATAACGGACTTCATTTGATTTGTGCATTATGATAATGGATTATTCCCTCTGCCTGTTTGGATTTATTCTATGTCTTTAAAAGACCTGAAATTGTTCAAAGATTGACATTGATAATTGCGCCTATTGTGACGATACGTTTGATAAGGGAATAGGGGAGCCTTTATATATCGATTAGAATCCTAAGGGGAATCAGCGGGGCAACACTCAAAATATTACAGCTATATACTATCTGGTGGATGTCCTTTGATTAATTCCTCAAAAGCCAAACAATCGACCTTAGAGAATACAATGTACGAAATTAGCAGGGTAGATATTTTGCTGATCGAGAACGATTTGGCACAAGTTAACAGGATAGAAAAACTACTTAAGCTGTCTAAAAGCTTGTCCTCCCGGCTGGAATACTCCTTTGAACTCAGCAAGGGCCTCGAATATCTCAGCGAGAAAAAAAAAGATATTATATTGCTTGATCTTTATCTCCCCGACAGCAAGGGCCTGGAAACACTTAGGACAGTATACTCCGAGGCGAATGATATTCCCATTCTTATTATATCCGACTCTGATAACGAGTTGCTGGCCGCCCAGGCATTGCGGGGAGGAGCGCAGGATTATATACTCAAGGAAGATCTTAATCCGGGCATGCTCTCACGTGTTATCCTTTACGCCATACGACGCAAACAGGCTGAACTCAGGCTGCGCGAGCAGGAATGCAGGCTCTCGCAGATAATAGAGGGCGGATCGGTACCAACCCTTGTACTGGATCGGGAACATCGGGTGACGCACTGGAATAAGGCCTGCGAAGCGCTGACCGAAAAAACTGCCGAAGAAATGATTGGCACAACCAATCACTGGTCGGCATTTTACTGCCATGAGCGCCCTTTGTTGGCTGACCTAATTCTGGATGAAAATACCGATTCAATCCAGAAGTACTACACGGGTGAAATAAGACAATCGTCATTAGTCGAGGGAGCTTATGAGGCCGTGGATTACCTTCCCTGTATGGGCAGGCAGGGACGCTGGCTGTTTTTCACCGCTGCGCCTCTCTATGATCAGGGCGGTGAGATTATCGGCAGTGTCGAAACATTCCTGGATATTACCGAAAGAAAGCGGATCGAGAACCGATTGAAGAGAAGGACAAAGGACCTGAGGCGAACCGTGTCAGAATTGAAATCGGCCAACAGCAAAATCGCCGAGCAACAGAAAAAAGCCCTCGAGGATGAACGAATGAAAACCATACTCCAGATAGCCGGTGTGGCCGCCCATGATATAAAACAGCCCCTTACCGTTCTGATGGGGCATATCGATTTGATGAAGGATGAGCCGGGCAATCCCGAGAATTTGAAACAGCATATAGATGAAATAGATGAATGCAGTGTCAGGATATCGAAAATACTGAATAGGTTCAAAAATGTGAGGCTGATTGATACCGGAGCAAGCCAGACAACTGCATCGATTATACCCGATTCGATATCCGCGAGAATGCTTTTAATTGAAGATGATCCGCAGGATTTCAAGGCCTTAAAAGGCAAATTCAATAAATATCCCGGTATAAAAATATCACATGCCTCCTCAATGCGCGAGGGACTGGATAAAATAATGAGCGAGAATTTCGAGGTTATTCTACTGGATTATTCGCTTCCTGACGGCGATGGTCTCAAATTTCTCACAGAACTCCGCTCGCTGCAGAAAGAGATACCGGTGATTGTAATCTCAGGCCAGGGAGATGAAATTATCGCCTCACGGGTTATCCAGATGGGCGCGTACGATTACCTTCCCAAACCGGCTATCGGTGACGGGGAAATCCTGGTAAGGTCCATAGCAACCGTACTGGAAAAATCTCATATCAAGCTGGAACTCAAGCGCACCCAGGAGAAGCTGGTGGAGATGTCCACGCGTGACGAGATGACCGGTCTTTACAACCGCCGTTATTTTATGGAGGCCCTGGACCGTGAAATTTCACGGGCTCTCAGGTATAATTCGGATTTGGTTTTATGCGTAATAGATCTCGACAATTTTAAATTGATCAATGATTCCTTCGGACATCCCGCAGGTGATATGATAATTGAGTGTGTGGGCAAAATCCTCAAATCACATATAAGAGACAGCGATCTGATATGCCGCTTCGGTGGAGAAGAGTTTGCGGCAATTTTTCCCGGAATCGATATTGATGATGCGGCAAGGGTGTGTGGGAGATTTTGTGAAACGCTTGCAAAGCAGAATTTTGAATATGAAGGCAAATCGATCAACGCCACAATGAGCGCAGGGCTGGCATCATTACATGAATTGCGTAAAAAGACCCGCGCCGAGTTGGTACGGGCTGCCGACTCCGCTCTCTATCGCTCAAAAGACACCGGCCGTGACCGCATAACGCTTCATTCAGCCTTAGCAACAACATAGATATATTTCAATAGATTCTCTCCGGTATTGCGGATATTGTGCTCAGTATGGGGTGGATTATAGGCTGCCTGCCCCCTATTGACCTTTCTGGAGGGCATTCCCTCGCTTTCGATTTCGCCCTTTCCCTCGAGAAAAATCACGATTTCCTCGTATTCTTCGGTATTATGCGAGCCCACATCTTCTCCGGGTTTTAATGTGACCAAACCGGCCTGCATACTGGCGGAATTTTCCTTGGCGAGAATATGAAAATAATCGCTTTTTTCCATAGGGAGGTCGATAAGAAGCGCTTTGAGTTTTCCTGAATTATCCATAATAAATACCTTTCTTCTGTAATTTAGTGTTATGTAAAAATAGGAAAATAAATTTAATATTCATGTATTTTTTTCCATATATTTTTGCACACCAATTATAGGAGGGAAACATTCAATCCTAATCGTGCTACTGCGGAGGACTGATAGAATCTTTGCTAACGGCCGATTGCCGTTGAAAATTTCCTGTTCGGCACTATATTAAAATAAGGCTTTGCAGGTTTTGTTCAGGCCGCAGTCATTTAAAGCTCTGGAGATGCATGAAAAGCAAGGATTCGAATACCCTCGCAAAAATAATCGAGCTCTGCCGTGAGGGGGATGAGGAGTCATGGCACGAGTTAATCGATATAATTGGCCCGCTGATTTTTTCAATCTGCAGAAAAAGCAGGCTGACCTACGATGAAAGTTTCGATATTTACGGCCAGGTCTGCCTTGATCTGGTAAAAAATATCGGCAGCATCAAATCACCTGACAGAATCCTCTCATTTGTGGCCACAATTACGCGACGTAAAATATTCAGTTTTTATGAAAAAATTCAATTGGCCGATCATCTCGATTCCGAGCTTATTCCGATTCTGGCAAAATCATCCGAGCAAACGCCGGAATTGATCTATGAAAATCTGCAAAAGCGTGAGCTTTTGCTGGAGGCGATGGCCAAGCTTCCGCCCAAACAGTACAGATTATTGAAAGCGCTCTATTTTGATCCGAATAATCCCTCTTATAAGGAAATAGCACAGAGACTCGACTGCCCGCAATCATCGATCGGGCCGACAAGAGCGCGCGCATTGGAAAAACTGGGGAGAATTTTAAAACAGAAAGATTTCAGGTTCTAAGTATTTTTTGTATGAAAAGACATGACTTAATATATAGGTGGTACCATGCCCGAAAAAAATGACAAATATGAACTTCTGACAGATTATTTAAAAGGGCGCCTGAGCGGGGATGATAAGAAACGATTCGAAAATCTGCTTGGCGAAGATTCCGAGCTCAGGAGAACGGCCGATTACGTTGCCGATTTGATGCGGGAATCTGATGATATAGAGTGGGATAAATTCAAGGATCCTGCCCATTCAGTTTTCCGCAGCCTTCTTAAGGATTATAAATCTGCTCAGAAAAAAGAGGATTCAAAACAGGGGATTATCTTTTTCGATTCCGGGAATATGCCCCTTCCGGAGGGAGTGCGCCCCGCAACAGTAAACACACGGAGGCTGAAGTATCGAATCGGGGCGGATATTCTGGAAATCTCTCTTCACCCGGTTTCTCCCGCATCATACGAGCTTATCGGCCACCTTTCGGGTCAGAAGCCGGGACGGATACTTGAAATCGAATTTATAAGCGGGAAATCGATAAAAAAAGTCAAGAGCAATAAATTCCAGCTATTCCGTCTCGCCCGCATAGAAAGTGGAAGCTATAAAATAAAAATCTCAGATGGAGAAGAGGTAATCGCCAAAATCGATATCGAATTATGATTGAGTATTCGAAAATATCCAAAATCGCCGGCAAGAAAGCCCTGAACGCCTTTATAGAAAAGCGCTTTGAAGGCGACAGTGATTTGTTTGTCTCTGAACTGAATAAATCTGTCAGCCGTCTTTTACATGTCGACCTGAAAAAGGCAGGCAGGCTGGTAAAAAAGGCGCGACAATTGTTCTCCTTTCTGCCGGATCGATACTATGCCAGACTGCTTGCGATGGAGGCGCGTTTTGAGCACTGGAGCGGCAATCCGAAATCGGCGTTGAAGAAATATCGGGATGCGGTAGAGGAGATGCTTTCCCTTCGTCAATACGAGCTTGCCGCAAGAACCCGTCAGGGTCTTATGGATGTCGAGATGTATCTTGGTAAGTATACGGATTGTCTTGATACCGGCAGAAAAGCTCTGCGGTACTTTCGGCGCAAGGATAAGCCGAATCAGGCTGCAAGGGTGATGACCAATATCGGCAATGTCTATCATCGCCTGGATAAAAACCGTATGGCGCTCAAGTATTACGAACGCGCCCGCGAGATCTTCGATAAAGAAGGCGGAATACCGCTGGCGATAGTGGATTACAATCGCGCCAATATCTTCGCCAATCTGGGTGAGCTGAAGAAAGCCGAGGCGTTGTATCGGCAGACCTCGCTTATATACAAGACTGCGGGGATAGGAATAAATGCCGCAAAAGCGGATTATTCTCTGGCCTATCTCTACTTTCTGAGTGATAAATATACACTCGCTCTGAGCGCATTCGAAAAAGTACATCAGGATTTCCTGAATCTGGGGGATGAGAAATCCGCCGCGGCGGCTCTTCTGGATATGGCCGAGATGAATATATATCTCCATCAATATTCCTCCAGCATAGCCCTTTCAGAAAAGGTGATCCCGCTCTACCGTAGATTCAGACAGCCCTATGAAGAGGGCAAGGCCTATTACTTTGCAGCCCAGTCATTGCGTGAACTCGGCGATTATAAATATGCTCGAAAATATCTGAAAAACGCAGAAAAAATATTTAAGGCGGAAAAAAATCGTCTCTGGCAGGGGATGGTATACTATCTCAAAAGCCTTATGAGCCTGGACAAAAACAGGATCAAGGATGCCCAATCCAGCGCCTCTGAGGCCAAAAAACATTTTTCGGGCAGCGGTGATGAGAGAAGAATTGTCGATGCGGAACTGATACTTCTTGAAGCAAAACTCAGAGCCGGCAACGGCGGTCTGCAACAGGTACAAAAAATTAAAGGCAAAAAATATCTGGGATATCAAACATACAATCTAAACAGGATGATTGGCGAATATTACCTCCGGCAGGACGATTATGGAAACGCTTTGATTTATTTTCGGTCATGTACCGATTTAATAGAAAAGATTCTTCTGAATCTCTATCCTGATGAAATCCGCTTTTTCTATGCGCTGGGTAAGCAGGAGGTTTACCTGAAAATGATAGAGTGTCTTCTGAAGATGGGATGGGTAGAGGAATCGTTTGCCGAGAATTCCAGAGCGCTTGCGGTTTTGAATCAACAGATTCCCGTAGAGAAGATCAAAAAGACTGATGTGCCAGAGAAATATATTCGAAGGCAGGAATATCTTCGCAATCTTTTGAAGGAGGTGGAACGTCTTCCCAAATCCGGAGAACGTCAGGCCGAGTCCACCAGGGCATTGAAAAAGGCGGAAATGGAATTGTGGCGGACGGAGATGAAAATCAGGGCCATAAAATATCCAGAGAGCGAGAACATCATATTATCTGAGCCGAAAATAGATTATTCCAACTGCCTGACACCGGACGAACTGCTTCTAAACTTCGTGGCCTTGGATGATGAAGCGGGAGTCTATCGTGTTCAAAAAGACCTGATAGAATATATTTCGCTTGAGATTTCAATCTCGGAATTGTCGGATTTAATCAGCGAATTTCATTTCCTGATGGAGAGATCGGTTTACTCCACATCGGATTCGATCTCATCTACTCCAATTGTCGAAGATTATCAAAAGAGATTTTATGAGATATTGCTGAAGCCCGTTTTGCATGATACAAATATCAGGCGGCTGATTTTCATGGTTGACGGCGTATTCGCCCAGATACCTTACTGGGGGCTTTTAGATGAAGAGGGTATGCCGCTTTTCGAAAAGTATGGAATCAGAATAATCTCGAATCCTGCTGATCTGGGTAACCGGAGACAGTCATTTAAATTCGGCAAAAATAAAAAACCGGCGATTTTTGCACCGGAGAATTCCAGCCTGCCCTTAATAAATATCGAGGGAAAAAAGATAAGGGAGCATTTTAAGAATGCAGAACTTTT
>WJIM01000357.1 GCA_014730285.1 Candidatus Zixiibacteriota bacterium | reverse complement strand
GGCTTGTTCCCACATCATATACATAGCTTTGTGCAACCGGAAAAACACCATCTCCCTGATTCAAAAGAATCGAAATCCTATTGGAATCGAAGTTGGCCACAGCCAGATCGATTTCGCTATCGCCATTAAAGTCATCCGCAAAAAGCATATATGGCCCGTTGCCGCCATAGTAATTTACCGGGTTTTGAAAAGTAGCGTCGCCATTATTAAAAAGAATGGAAACACTATCCATCAGGCGGTTTGCAACGGCCAGATCATAATCATTGTCGCTGTCAAAATCCGCGGCATATATTGACAACGGGCGACTTCCTACCGTCAGCGCGGAATCCGGTGATGGTTCGAATGTGCCACTGCCGGCATTCAACAGAATTGTGATCTCATTTGCCATTGAGTTTGCCACGGCCAGGTCCTTATCAGAATCCCCATCAAGGTCAACGGCAAAAACACTGACTGGATTATTTCCAGCGTCATATCCGATTGCATCCTGAAAAACTCCATCACCGTTATTGATAAGTATATATGCTTTACCGGAATTGTGACTCACTGCAGAAAGATCATCATCTCCGTCCCCATCCAGATCGGAGGCAAACACACAATATGGCCCATCGCCCGCATAGTATGTGTCCGGTGGTGTGAAAGAGACCGGTTCATCGGCCAAAAGACTTGCCGAAAAACAAACCAGTACAATTAGCAAGTATAAAAACAGCCTGTAAGAATTCATAAGGCACATCTCCTCTCCAATTTGAAGCATTGCGTTAGGTGGTATTTCTTTAATTATAATTTCAGTCCGATGATATATAATCTGGATAATCCGTCCGCTATTTACATTTTGATCATGCTCACATTGGCTATATAGATACAATAAGCATGCCAATTTCGGCCAAAACCTTCAATCTTGTAAATGTCTGGCTGCTAATAATATAGACTGCACATATTCATTTCACAGTGCAAAAGAGGTTAAATATACCTTTTTCTCGAAGGCTTCGGGGGTAGATTTATGGTAAGGTTATATTGTATCCATTGATCCATTTGCGAAGATTGGAAGCATCAACCTTGAGTAATCGGGCGGCGGCATTGACATTGTTATTGGTCTCGTGGAGCGCCTCAATAATGCAATTACGCCGGAACTCCCTCGTGCGGGCGGTCAAACCATTGCCATCAGAGCCTGATTGAATGCCGGATGCTTCCCTGCCAAGATAGGCTTCAATATCAGACCCGAATATTATATCCGATTCAAGAAGTGTTATAAGAGATTCTATCGTATCCTTGAGCTGGCGGACATTTCCCGGCCAGTCATAATCCAGAAGGGCGCGGATTGCGGATTTGTCGAAATAGACCGGCATACGGTCCTGCTCAATGGTTATCTGATCGCAAAATCTCGTAACCAGAATAGGTATGTCTTCCTTGCGTTCCCGTAAAGGAGGCAGATTAATTACCACACCTTTGAGACGATAAAACAGGTCCTCCCTGAATTGCTTTTGCTCCACCATCCTTACGAGATTCTTATTGGTTGCACACAAAATGCGAACATCGCTCTGCTTAAGGCGGGGAGTCTTACCCACAGTTTGAAATTCCCCTGTTTCAAGAACACGAAGTATTTTACCCTGGGTGGTTATATCCAGGTCGCCGATCTCGTCCAGAAATACCGTTCCGCCGTCGGCATACTCGAACAATCCGATTTTATCCGTGACTGCTCCGGTGAATGCCCCCCTGCCATGCCCGAACAGTTCCGACTCGACCAGATCGGGCGGCCTATGGTTGCAGTTGAATACAACCAAATGGCTTTCGCGCCGTTCGCTATGATTATGGATTGCCCACGCAACCAGCTCCTTGCCGGTCCCGGTTTCGCCCAGAATTATAGCCTTGGTGTCCGTTTGGGCAACCTTATTAATAATCTGATAGACCTTTCGCATAGGTTCGGATTTTCCGATAATACCATACGACTGTTCCGCGAAGAGCGAAAGCTTCTCCACTTCGATTTTGGCGAGAAATGTCTCATAAGCATTTCTAATGGCACGGATCAGCTTTATACTCGACTCCCCTTTTTCGATATATTCATAGGGCTTCTCGCTGGCATCTATTTCACTTTCCGAGTATTGTCCCGGGAAACCGGTATGAAATATTATCGGGATATCGGGATCATTTTCATGAATCAACCTTGCAGCCGTGATACCATCCATCTCCGGCATCTTGATATCCATCACCACCACTGCGACCGATTTACCCTTTTTGATGGCATCTATGGCTTCATGGCCGCTTGAGACACGGAGGATTGGAAATGTGTCTTCAAGAAGTATTTCCAGGCCGTCCAATACATGTATGTCATCATCAACCAAAAGTACTTTGTATTCCATAGTTCTTACTACACCTAATCAATATTTTCTTTTTGATTCTGTATTCTTCTTATCAGTATCTTAAATGATGTAAATTCTCCCGGGATACTTTCCGCGGTAATGGAACCGCCGTAAATCTCAATTATCTTCTTTGCCATAGTCAGTCCGATACCTGTGCCACGATCCGGTTTAGTAGAATAGAATACATCAAATATTCTCTCAAGCGAGTCCCTGTCTATCCCGGAGCCATTATCCCTGAATTCAACGACTTCATATTGTTCATTAGTGTGCGACTTGACTAATATACTCGGCTGCGCGGTTCCAGTCAAGGCATCCAGCGAGTTTATAAGCAAATTGTTGAAAACGATAAGAAGTTGCTCTTCATTGCCGAGGACTTTGCATGCATCATCGATAGCTGTATTTATTCTGATATTTTGATCTTCGATTCTGTGATAATTGATTTCGATTGCTTTATCTATCACCTTTAACAGAATAACTTCTCCGGGCTGGCGCATTTCCTCGATTTTTGTATACTGGGATATTGCTTTGGTCATTTTGATTGCCCGTTCGATGGCGGAATCAGTAAACCTCGTGAGCTTCTGGACCCGGCTGACGTCTTTTGCTATCGTTATATCATTACTTGTAAGCTTGCTTAAGGCATTACGGGCAGGCGAGAGAGCATTCCTTATTTCATGGGCGAACCCCCCGGCGATATCCCGAGCCTGTCTGTATTTTTCCTGAGCCAGTATGATGACCTGAGCTTCCTTCAGCTTCTGATGAGTTTCCTCCAGTTCCGTTTTTTGTATACTGATTGTTTTTAGATTACTCTTGGTTCTGCTTCTGTAATAATTTATGACAATCAGGCCCACAAAAAATCCGGACAAGGTCATGAGAATATAAATCTGGTTTGTATGATAAAAGACCGATACTAAATCCCGGAAGCTCTTTTTTTCAATCCTTCCAATAGAAAATTTCCCTGCACCACTCAATAGAATCC
>WJIM01000356.1 GCA_014730285.1 Candidatus Zixiibacteriota bacterium | reverse complement strand
GCCTGGCTGGCAACACCACTGGTGCTTTCTGTTCACAGTATCGTATCCTTCGACTTCGCGGTTTCGCAGCTTCCGGGATGGCATGCCACGATCTTCCCGCCCTATTTCGTAGCCGGGGCGATTTTCTCCGGTATGGGGATGGTGGTGACGCTTCTGGTGATACTAAGAAAGAGCATGAACCTCGAAAAATATATAACCATCAGGCATCTGGAGATGATGAACAAGGTCATACTTCTGACCTCGATGTTTGTCGGCTATTCCTACCTGATGGAGTTCTTTGTGGCCTGGTATTCTGACGAGCCGTTCGAGCAGTATGTATTTCTAAACAGGTTGACCGGGCCGTATGCCTGGGCGATCTGGATCATGCTGATATGCAATGTCTTCATCCCGCTGATATTTTTCTTCAAGAAGGCCCGGACCTCGATTCCGATTATGTTCGTGGTTTCGATTTGTGTCAATATCGGCATGTGGTTCGAGCGTTTCAATATTATCGTAACCTCGCTGCACCGCGATTTCCTGCCCTCCAACTGGGGAATGTACACCCCAACATGGGCGGATTGGGCGGTGACGCTGGGGTCTTTCGGTTTGTTCTTCACCCTGTTTTTGCTGTTTATCAAGTTCTTTCCGGCGCTTTCGATTGCCGAGTTAAAGATGATTTTAACAAAGCCGTTCAGGAAGGGAGCCAATGCCGAATAAGATCATAGCAGGATTCATTGACGATCCCGAGCAGTTTCTGGAGGTCGGGAGCAAGGCCAAAGAGCATGGCTTCAAAGATCTTGACGGTGTGATGCCGTATCCGGTGCATGGCTTCGAAGAGGCCTTGGGCCTGAAGAAATCATGGGTGCCGGCCGCTGCCAAGACGATGCTTGTGATTGGCGCCGGGCTGGGTCTTTTATTTGCGGGATGGACATCGGCTGTGGACTGGCCAATCAATGTCGGCGGTAAGCCGCTTTTCTCATGGCAGGCCTTTATTCCGATAGTGTTCGAATGCGGTGTTTTACTTGCCGGGATTACAACTTTCATAACGCTCTTTCACCTGGGGCGTTTGTATCCGGCCAAGGATCCGAAAATGATCCGTGAACGTCTGACAGACAATCAATTTGCCCTGGTGATTCCGATCAAGGATAACGGCAACAGGGAAGATATTATGGAATTTTTTAAGAAAAATGGGGTCGATGATGTCGATGAATTTGAAATATAGCATTCTGGTCATTGGAGTTCTGGCCCTCTTGATCTCATGCAGTGACAGGGAGACAACAGAGCTTCAGTATACTCCGGATATGTATGTCTCCCCGGCTATCAAGCCGCAGGAGAAGGATCCGGAGGATTCCGGCCAGACCGCAATGCGTATCCCTCCGGAGGGAACTGTGCCGAGGAATTTCGAGCCCTATCAGTTTGCCGCAACCGATACATTGGCGGCCTCAGAGCTGGTCAATCCGATTCCGGCAACCGCGGATATCCTGGCGATGGGGCAGAAATACTATAATATTTTCTGCTATACCTGTCACGGCAAGACAGGCGCAGGGGACGGCCCGATTATTCCCAAGATGACAAAGCCCCCGGTTCTGTACTCGAAGAAGGTTATCGACTGGTCAGACGGCCGAATATATCATCTGATAACTCACGGGCAGGGCAATATGCCGAGTTACAAGAATTATATCGATCCGACAACACGCTGGGCCATCATTCATTATATGAGAGCATTGCAGAAATCACAGAATCCTTCGGGTGAAAAGCTGGCAGCCCAAAATCAGCAGGCGAATTAAATTATGCACGAAGCAGAAACACCGGAAATGAAAAACATCGGCCCGCTGGATAACAGCGGAAAATTCGATATTATGCTGGGCGCACTTTTCCTGATAGGCGTGGTTGCCTTTGTAGCCGGGCTGTTTGTGGATGCGCAGCGCGCCTGGTATAACTACCTTATCGAATTCTTCTTCTTCCTCTGCATAGCATTGGGAGGACTGGTGTTTGCAGCTGTACAGTACGCCGCCAGCGCATCATGGTCGGTCACGATCCGAAGAATAGGTGAGGGACTTTTCTCGTATCTCCCCGGACTCGCAATTACTGTGGTGATTTTGCTTCTGGGCGTGAAGGAGCTTTATTCCTGGGCCTATACCGCCCCTCATGATTACTTTACATATACCAAAGAAGTTTATATGTCCACCCTTTGGTTTATTGCACGCGAGGCTTTCTTCTTTGCGCTCTGGATGATCTTTGGATTCATGATCGTGAAAACATCATTAAAGCAGGATAAAACCCAGGACCCGCGCCTTACAAGGCGCAACAAAAAGCTTAGCATAATTTTCCTGATTCTATTTGGATATACTTTTACATTTTCATCCATGGATCTATTGATGTCCTTGAATGATCATTTCTATTCCACGATTTTTGGGGTATACTGCTTCTCGGGATTGTTCCTGAGTGGCATGTCGGCGATTGCAATCGTGGTCATTACCTTGAAAAACAAGGGCTATTTGAAAAATGCGGTTGAGAAAAAGCATTTGCATGATCTTGGCACCTGGATGATGGCCTTCTCGGTCTTTATGGTCTACATAGGATTCTCTCAATATATGCTGATCTGGTACGCCGATCTGCCGCACGAGATCACCTATATGATTCCGCGCTCCAAAAACGGCTGGCAGTTTTTATTTGCACTTTTGCCGTTATTGAAGTGGATTCTTCCGTTTATAGTATTGATGCCGGAAAAAAACCGCTCAAATCCCAAAGTTATCTTCTGGGTCGCAATCGGCGTTCTGGTTGGGCAGTGGCTGGATATTTACTGGATGGTCGTACCCAGCTTCTCCGAATCATTCCGTATGATAAGCTGGATGGAAATCGGTATATTCCTTGGCTTTTTCGGTCTTTACGGTCTTGTGGTGCGCCGTTTCTACAAACGCCATTCTCTGGTGTCGGTCGGCGATCCCAGTCTGGATACATGTTTAAAAGGCAGGTATCTGCATGTCTAAGATAAAGGAAAAATTGAATTTACTGCTGTATATATTCGTGCTGGCGGTGGCAATAGTCTTGGTTCTTCGGGCTTTTTTCATCGGATATGAGATGGGCGAGTTCGAGGGCAAATATTACCCTCCCGAAGAGCAGGGGCCGCCGGAAGAGGAAGCAAAGCAGGTAAATCTGCGCGCACTTCTTGAGCCAACAGATGAACTTCTGAAAGAAGGCAAGCAGTTATTTCAATTGAATTGCGCCTCCTGTCACGGGCAAGACGGAAAGGGCAATGGCCCGAAATCAGCCGGCCTCAATCCTCCCCCCAGAAATTTTCAGGCGGAAAAATTCAAGTACGGCGCCTCAGTGCTTGAAATCTACAATACTCTGACCAATGGCGTTCAGGGTACCTCTATGCCCGCCTTTGACTTACTGCCCGAGCAGGACCGTATGGCCATGTCTCATTATGTGCGCACATTTGTCCCTGATCCTCCCGATAACCCGCCGGAGCTTGTAGCCGAACTGCCGGAGATAGATGAAACCGGAGAAGCCGCAGCTCCTGCCGAAGGCGAGGCTGAGGACACTGCCGAAGCTCAGAAAACAATCCCGCTCGATTCGGCCAAACAGGAATATCTGGCGCAGTTTGCCTCGATTCGAAAGGCCCCGGCAGGAATCGACAAAAATGAGACGTTCGAAAAATACTGCGCTTCCTGCCATGGAAGCTACGGCGAGGGACGTTTGAAGCCGGAACAAGTTGTGCCCAGCAGTGTTATTTATCTGGATGCCGGAGTTTTGGCCGGCAAGGATGGCGGGAAATTCGAGAGTAGAGAGACATTTACGAGATTTATCACCAAGGGCACTCCAGGTCTCCCCGGCCACAATTTCGGATTTCTGACTGAAGAAGAGCTGAATGAGCTGTACGATTACATTCAGCAGTTATTAGAAGCCAGATAAAGGTTTAAATAGATGTCTTATAGAAAGTTTTTACAGATTCTGTTTTTCAGCCTGACTCTTCTGGTGATCCTGGGCATGTTCACAGCGCTCAGTGCGGAAGAGGATATCACCAACTGGCTCTCGGATCCGGCCACGCCTCTGGCCGAAGAGGTGCGCGGCAGCTTTATCTTTACGATGATGCTTATCATGCCGTTTCTGCTTTTGGCCGAGGGGCTGCTAATATTCGTGATCTTCAAATTCCGCAGAAAACCGGGCAGGGAACCGGCAACATTTCATGAGAATGTCAGGCTGGAAATTGCATGGACACTGGTGCCTGCTATTACTCTGGTAATTCTGGCGCTTTCGACATTTACATTGATAAAGAGAATAAATTATTCGCCTCAGACCGATCTGGTGGTGCAGGTTGAGGCTCAGCGCTTTTTCTGGAAGTACTCTTATCCCGAATATGATATCGCAATTGCCGAGGAACCGTTAGTGGTTCCGGCCGATAAATATGTTACCCTTTATGGCACCAGTATGGATGTTATTCATTCCTGGTGGGTGCCCGCATTCGGAGTCAAAAAAGATTTTATGCCCGGCCGGATAACCGAGCTGTGGTTTAAGGCTAAGCCCGGAGTTTACGAAGGGCAATGTGCCGAACTTTGCGGACCTTTGCATGCAGAGATGCTGATTGATGTAAAGGTTTTGCCAGAGGATGAATTTATGGCCTGGGTCAGAGAGAAACAGGCCGAGGCTGAAAATATCGAAGTCCAGCCTGCTTCTGCAACCGGTCAGCAGGCACAAGAGGACACAGTTGGTGTTGTGAATTAAAAAGATGAGTTTGGAATATTATTATGGCCACTATAACAGCAGATGAAAAACCGGCTCCGGCCGAACAACCGAAAAAAAGTATGGGCGCAAAGCTTTATGAATGGCTTGCAACTGGCGACCATAAGAAAATCGGCATAATGTACCTCTGGTTCTCGCTGATTATGGCGCTGGCCGGAGGCGGCTTTGCGGGTATGATTCGCGGGCAGCTTGCCACGCCCGACTCGGGGCTCATGAGCCCGGAATTTTACAACATGGTCATCTCCATGCATGCCACCCTGATGATCTTCTTCGTGATTATTCCGGCCCTGACAGG
>WJIM01000355.1 GCA_014730285.1 Candidatus Zixiibacteriota bacterium | reverse complement strand
GGATGATGTTCCGTCTGCAATTGAATGAGCCCTTAAGGGAATTTGCTTACGGCAACGATTTTCAACCGCTGCCCGCTCTTCTTGCTCAGGAAAGATTACGACAGCAAAAATATTATCTGCATGCGTGGAATGAGAACACAGAAATCGAGATAGATGGATTCAGGATAAACCTGCCTGAGACTAAGCCTGGAAATAATATATTTTTCAAGATGGAGACCTCTGGCTCGAGCGATCCAACTGAGGCAGCAATAATGCCCGATGACAGGATTATGTTCGATGGCATGGAGATCAAAGCACCTATACCCCCGGAGTATCCGGCAGATAAAACGGCATTATACGGCATCTCGCGCAAGGGTAAGCCGAGTTTTGCCGGCAATGATCCGGATACGGCCGGTTTTGTATCGGCCAATGTTAAATCATTCGGGACTTATCGGATAATGGTCGATTCGGTGCCGCCTGAGATTGATAATATCCGTCCCTGGAATAATTCTACGATTAAAACCTCACGGCCGAGTATTCGTTTTTATATGGATGACGAGCTGTCCGGTTTTAATTCGGATACGCTCCTGACGGTGACATTGAACGGCGAATATCAGATTTGCGAATATGACTATGAGAATAATATTGTCTATGTTCATCTTACCGAAAATCTTGCTCCGGGCAGGCATGAGCTGGTAATTACAGCTCGTGACCGGGTAGGAAATACTACTACAAGAAAGTCCGGTTTCACTTATTCCGCGTCTTCAAAAAATTGACTTTTGTGATCTCTTCAAATGTATATATTATCTGGAGACCAAAGGGAGAACGATGATACCGATCAGAGATGACAACCCGACCCGAATTACCCCCTATTTTACTATTGGATTGATAGTAATTAACTGTCTGGTATTCATTTATGAGTTCGCACTTGGCAGTCAGGGATTCAGGGAATTTACATTTCAATGGGGTTTGATTCCGGTGGAACTTATGCAGGGACGCGACCTTATGCCGGCGCAGTACAGCCATCTGGCAACATCGCCATACCTGAATGTGTTCACCAGCATGTTTATGCACGGCGGGATTATACATCTGGCGGGCAATATGCTTTATCTCTGGATTTTCGGAAATAATATCGAGGATGTTCTGGGACATTTTAAATTCATTCTATTCTATATACTCTCGGGGCTGGCGGCAACATTGACATTCGCCTTTATCAATCCAAACTCCCAGGTACCGTTGGTGGGAGCGTCAGGCGCAATTGCCGGCGTGCTGGGGGCGTATGCGGTAAGATTTCCGTATGCCCGGGTTTACACCTTGATCTGGTTTTTTATATTCATCCGGGTGGTGGCACTTCCGGCCATATTTCTGCTGGGATTCTGGTTTTTGCTTCAGGTCATAAACAGCTCCTCGACCCTGTCCGGTGGAGTGGCATGGTTCGCGCATATTGGCGGATTCGTGTTCGGGGCGGCTGTCTTCTGGATTTTCGGACTCAGACACAGGAAAAGGCGCTGGTATGTTCAACGGTAAACCATTAATCATATCAATCATATTTTTTATTGCATTATCCGTTTCAGTTTACGGTCAAGTTGATGAAGGCAAATCGGAATTGCTCTACGAGAAAGCGCGTGAGCTGGAGTATCAGCGTAAATACGCCGAGGCAATTGATACCTTGAAGCTGGCCTATTCGTATGATTCAGGAAATCGAAGAGCGCTTTTGCTGATGGGCGATATTTATCTCAAGATGGGAAATTTGCCCGGAGCTGAGCAGGCCTTTAACCAGTTAATTCAGGTCGATCCGCATAGGCCGCAGGGATATGTTAAGATGGCTGAGCTTTACTGGCACTGGGAGAGATACAACGAAGCTATGGAATTTTTGCGCACGGCCACTAAGCTTTCGACTCCGCCCGATGCAGATATTTTTTCTGGAAAGGGCATATTTTCCGGAGCATCGAGCAGTTTCAAAAATCCGACTCAATTTTGACCGAAGGTCTTCAGTTTTATCCGGATAATCCCAGACTTTTGGCAGATTACGGGGCCACAAAGATTATTATGGGAGATACTCTGGAAGCGGAAAGATTTATCGACAGCGCCTATCAGATCGATTCGAATTCGGTTTATGTGATCAACACGATGGCCAGCTATAAGATGTTTCTCGGTGATCTTCAAGGCGCTTCGAACTTTCTGGAATTAGCAAACGCTATCGCGCCTGACGATCCTTTCACGCGCAGCAATATGCTGGCGTTTTCCAGTCTCAGGAAAAAAGCAAAGAAGAGCGAATACTTTATTGCGGGCAACCAGGCCTTCGAAAAGGCGCTTTACCGCAAGGCCAGAGAGAATTACAGGAAAGCGCTGGAGGAGGACTCGCTATTTTTCGAGGTGATCGTAAACCTGGCATATACGAATATTCATCTGGGCGATCTCGAACGCGCCGCAGAATTGTTCAAAAGAGCAGTGAGTATGCATGAGGATTACGCGCCCGCTTATATCGGATGGGCGGACGCCCTGATAGGTTTGAACCGTTTTGACGAAGCGCTCGAGAAATATGAAAAGGCGATCGAGCTCGAACCGGAAAGTCAGCAATACAAACAGATTTACAACGATGTACTTCAGGCATTAGAAGAATTGGATCAGCAAAGTGAGTAACGCAGATTTCATCCATTTACACAATCATACACAGTATTCTCTTTTGGACGGCGCCTGCCATATCGACAAGTTTTTGAAGCGGGCCAAAGAGTTGAACTTCCCGGCATTAGCAATAACCGATCATGGCAATATGTTCGGCGCAATCGAATTTTACAAGAAGGCCAAAAAGGAAGGTATCAAGCCGATTATCGGATGCGAAATATATGTCGCGCCGCGTGACAGATTCAAGAAGGAACGTCTTCCGGGAGAACCGGACGGCGGGTATCATCTGATACTGCTTGCCAAAAATAATACCGGCTACAAAAATCTTGTGAAGCTGGTTTCGGCCGGGTACCTTGAGGGTTTCTACCGCAAGCCCCGTATCGATAAGGAATTATTGCGTCAGCATGCCGAGGGCTTGATTGCAACCTCGGCCTGCCTTCAGGGTGAAATCTCCCGAAAAATCTACAATAATGACTTCAAGAAGGCCGAAGAGACGGTTAAAGAGTATGCCGATATTTTCGGCAAAGAGAATTTCTACCTTGAAATTCAGGACCACGGCATCGACAAGGAAAAGAAGGATAAGGCCGCTCTTATAAATCTTTCTAAAAAGCTTGGTATCGATCTGGTCGCCACCAATGACTGCCATTACCTCAGTCGCGAGGATCACAAGGCTCATGAGGCGCTGCTCTGTATCCAGACCGGCAAGACCCTTGAGGATACCGACAGGATGAGTTATGCCACCGATCAGATTTATGTCAAATCTACCGAGGAGATGAAGGAGCTTTTTGGTGATGTTCCGGATGCTATCGAAAACACCCTGAAAATTGCCGAGCAATGTAATGTCGATATCGAAATCGGCAAGTTGATGATCCCGAAATTCGATCTTCCCGAGGGATTCGATAAGCCCGAGGACTATGTGCGGCATCTCTGCCGTGAAGGCGTAAAGAAACTTTATCCCGAACCGGGAGATAAAATTTATGAGCGTCTGGATTATGAGCTGGGTGTGATCAAAAATATGGGATACTCGGGATATTTCCTGATCGTGAAGGACTTTATCGACTACGCCCGCTCGCAGAATATCCCGGTTGGCCCCGGGCGGGGCTCTGCCGCGGGCAGTCTGGTATCGTATACATTGGGTATAACCACAATCGATCCGCTCAAATACGATCTTCTGTTCGAGCGTTTCCTGAATCCGGAGCGTGTAAGTATGCCCGATATAGATATCGATTTCTCCGACCGCGGCCGTGACAAAGTAATCGACTATGTGACAGATAAGTACGGGCAGGATAATGTGGCACAGATTATCACCTTCGGCACTCTGGCCGCGCGCGGTGTTGTGCGTGATGTCGGCCGGGTGATGAGTATACCCTACTCCGAGGTGGATAAGATCGCCAAGATGATACCGTTTAAGCCGGGACAGACAATCACAGGCGCTATGGAGGAGGAAAAGGATCTGGTACGCCTTGCCGATGCGGAAGAACGAGTCGATACGCTCCTGCAGTACTCCAGAACGCTGGAAGGACTGGCACGGCATGCCTCCACTCATGCGGCCGGAGTCGTAATCGCGCCCGAACCCCTGGTGGAACATGTCCCGCTTTTCAAGAGCAATAAGGATGAAATAACGACACAATATGACATGAAGGGCGTCGAGGACATCGGCCTTCTAAAGATGGATTTTCTGGGGCTGAGGACGCTGACTGTTATTGCCGATGCGGTGGAGATGATTAAGGAAAATCATGGAGTAGATGTCGATCTTGATAATGTTCCGCTCGACGACGATATGGTTTATGAGCTTTTCGGCAATGGCAATACGATAGGAATCTTCCAGTTTGAATCGGGCGGTATGCAGGAATACCTGAAAAAGCTGCATCCAGAATCTCTCGACGATCTGGCGGCAATGAATGCGCTCTATCGTCCCGGTCCGCTGGACTCCGGTATGATCGATGTCTACATAAACCGCAAGCATGGCCGAGAGAAGATAGAGTACCTGCATCCGGATATGGAACTGATCCTCAAGAACACATTCGGTGTAATCGTATTCCAGGAGCAGGTTCTGCAACTGGCCTCGAAACTGGCCGGGTTCAGCCTTGGCAAAGCGGATATCTTGCGCAAGGCGATGGGTAAAAAGATCGCCGAGCTGATGGCGCAGATGAAGAAGGATTTTATCAACGGCTGTATCGAGAATCGTATCTCGAAGAAAATGGCCAAAGAGATTTTCCACCAGATCGAAACTTTCGCGCGCTACGGCTTCAACAAATCCCATTCGGTCGGATACGCATATCTGGCCTACCAGACAGCATTCCTGAAGGCGCATTACCCGCGGGAGTTTATGGCGGCGTTGATGACCTCGGAGATGGGCAATACGGACCGGATTATAATTCTCAAGGAAGAGTGCCGTAATGTGGACATCGAAATTCTGCCGCCCGATATAAACCGCAGCTATGCGAACTTCAATGTCGAGAAGGATTCGATTCGTTTCGGGCTGGTGGCAATAAAGAATGTGGGCGCCAATGCCGTTTCGAAGATCATCGAGGAACGCAACGAAAACGGGGAGTTCAAATCGATATTCGATTTCACCTCCCGCTGTGATCTCTCCTCGATCAACAAGCGCACTATCGAATCGATGGTGATGGCGGGAGCGTTCGACTCTGTCGGCAAGGATCGTGGTCAGCTTTATGCGGCAATTGAGGATGCGGTATCGTTCGGGCAGTCAGTTCAGATTGACCGCCTCAAGGGGCAGGCTTCGCTTTTCGGTGAAGCGGAAAACAACACACTCCCCCATCCCGAGCCGAAGCTTTCCGAGGACGGCGGCTGGAGCCGTTCCAAGGTCTTATCGATGGAAAAGGAGGCGCTGGGATTTTATATTTCCGGGCACCCTATGGAAAAGTACCGCCATCAGCTCAAACTTTTCGCCACCACGAATTCGGAGAAGATGAATGAGATGCCGGACGGAATTCAGGCCTCGCTGGGCGGCATAATCACCCGCCTGAAGATTAATACCGATAAACGCGGCCGTCATATGGCTTTCGTGGGAGTCGAGGATTTCTTCGGCAGTTTCGAGGCCATAGTATTTTCCGATCCGTTCGAAAAATACAAAAGGCTTTTGATCAATAATAACATGCTGCTTCTGACAGGACGTATCAGCAAACGTGAGGAGGAAAAGGCCAAACTTATCGTAAACGAGTTCAAGCCGCTGGAATCGTTGTCGCTGAATTCCAATCTAATTCTAAAACTAACAATATCGGGCAAAAGGATTAAGCGCGTTAAAGATATAAAGAAAGTACTGGATAAACATCCGGGCGAGACGAAGGTAATCATTCGCTTGAAGAAAGATGATGTTTGGGTGGAAATGGATGCCCCGCAACAGGTTAATCCGAACGGCGAGATGATGGAAGCGCTTTATGAGATTCTAAACCCCGAGAACCTTTCGCTATCGGCCGGATAAAGCCTCGGAACTCGCAAAGAGTACATGTGTTAAAATAGAAAGAATTTGATTTTTTACAATTTTTATATAGTTTATAAGGACTAAGAAAAAGCTTACAACATACCGGGAGTGCCCATGAAATTAAGATTTTTGCTCGCTATTGGAATATTGCTTTTGGTCGGAATCTTTGTCTTTGCCCAGGCTGGTGATAACAAGGAAGAGAATTCCGGTGTGACCTACTATAATTACGAAGAGGGGCTGGAGAAGGCCAAAGCGGATTCTCTGCATGTTGTAGTATTTTTTGAGACAACCTGGTGCACATGGTGCAAAAAAATGGATAAAACCACATTGGTTGACAAGGAAGTGGTCGGGCTGTTGAAGAATGATTTCGTGCCTGTCAAAGTTGACGGCGATAAACGTAAAAAGCTGACCCGCGAATACGGTGTGCGCGGCTATCCTTCCACCTGGTTTTTGAAGCATGACGGTACCAAAATAGCTCCGATTCAGGGCTATTGGCCGGCCAAGGATTTTTACTGGCTTTTACTGTATATCTCTGAATACGCCTACGAGAAAGAGCAGTTCAAGCCCTGGGTGCAAAGGCAGATGGAAAAGAAGGGCTAAACTCGGAAATTTTGGTTCAAGATTTAAAATTTGCAAACTGTCTCCTTTTGGGAGGCAGTTTTTTTATATGTTTCTGACGATATCATAATATCCCATTGCCCCCAAAATACTTGCATTGACCGGCCTTTGTTATTAAATTCCTCCATTAATTTCCTCAAAACCAGGAAGCGAGGACGAAGATGAAAAAGATTTTGCTCATTGCGGCTGCTTTATGCCTTACGGCTCTGATGCTTAATTGTGGAGGCTCGCAGGAAGAAGGGGCGGATACTCAAACATCTGAAACAGACACCACCGGCTATGCCGGGACAGCCGACACATCTGGGATGTTGATTGTGGAGAATATGACGACCGAGGAGCTGGAAGAAAATTACGAGAATATCGTGATTGCGGAGGCGCCTGATTTTACGGTATATGATCTAAATCAAAATGAAATTAAGCTCGAGGATTTTGAGGGATTTGTCCTGCTCATGAATTTCTGGTCTATGGAGGCGCCTGTCTCGAAAAGAACATTCCCTACGCTCTCCGAGATTCACAATGAGTTCCGTGAGGATAATTTTACCGTTCTTGGGGTATGTATCGACAGGAGGCCAATCGGAAGAATCCAGGAAGCCGTAGATTTCAACCGTCTGAGTTTTCCGGCAGCCTTCGGCAGCGCGGAAACCTATAATTCATATGCCGTGACAGGCCCAGGCAAATCGGTGCTAATAGATAAATACGGCAATATTGTGGGCGATTTTTATGACGATCCGGGCGCTGAGAGGCTCAAAAAAGTAATCAGGCTGTTTTTAAATATCGAACTCAATCAGGATAGTGAGTGAACCCAATCCCGATATTATTGTATTATAAATAGACAACAATCGGCTTAACCGAAGGTGAGTTCTGCAAAGGTTGAAAAGTAGCAACAGTCATTCAAAAAAGCTGTTATTGGCAGCGCTTCTGACTCTGATAATATCGTACCCATTATTCCCCGCACATGCGGCGAAATATGCCGGGGAGCCATTCTATCTGGGAGTGGGAGCGCAGGCTTTGGGCATGGGCAGCGCATTTGCGGCGGCATCCTCGGATGTTACCGCAGGTTTCTGGAATCCGGCCGGTCTGACCGGAATTTCGGAAAAGCAGGCGGCATTCATGCACGCCGAGACATTCGGTTCGCTTCTAAATCATGACTACATCGCCTTCGCAATGCCTCTGGGGAACTCCGGCAGGCGTTTCGGCGGCATAAGCCTGACGCGTCTGGGCGGCGGTGGAGTCAAAATCACCGAATGGGACCTGAACACGAACCGTCCCCGTATTATCAGAGAAGAAAGCCATGCAGACTATCAGCTTATTTTTTCATATGCATTGAACCAGAGCGAGAAGCTGTCGCTGGGAGCCAATGCGAAATTTATATACCGCGATATTCCAACCTCCTCTGCCTACGGGCTGGGAGCGGATATCGGCCTGAAATATGCCGCCTTTGATTTTCTCACTGCGGCCTTAGTGGTAAAGGACTTCACCACCACCCTGCTGTCGTACGATACTGGCACAAAGGAATCGATTTATCCAACTGTAACTGCAGGATTTAAAGTGCACCGCCAGTTCGGAAGCTGGAACGCTATGCTAACCGCCGACAGCGACTTCAGATTCGAAAATCTTCGTGATGCCGCTGAGTTTTGGATGGGATCGGTCTCGGCCGATACTCATTGGGGCGCTCAGCTTGGTTATAAGAATAGAATTTATGCCCGGGGCGGAATCGATATCGGCAGAATGTCTTTGGGCGGGGGTGTAAAAATATTGCCATTTCAAATCGATTTCGCTTATCTTAAATACAATGACCTTGATGATTCGTTTAGAATATCAGCTCTGTTTTTCTGGAATTAGAGGAGGATTCGGAAAATGAACAAGACTGCTATTGGCTTAGTCACTTGTCTGGCAATCACAATAATTATAAGCGCCTGTCAGCAGGATCAATATAAAAGCTTTGACGGCGGCGGCGATGTTGATGATTCCACCGCTCCGATTGCAATAGTTAATAATGATACGGTTACACTGAAGGAATACAACCGCGCACTCAACAATCATGGGTGGCACAGGCAGGAAAATCTGGACACTATGAATTTCAAGAAGGAAGTCCTGCATAATCATCTGGTCTACCGCTCAGCAAGAATAAAGGCCGAGGATTATCCACTTGAAATGACCGAGGAAATCCAGGAACGTCTGGATGATCATTTGAATGGAATTCTGCGCAAAATGCTGTTCGAGAATCATGTCGAAACGCGTGTTGAAGTTAGCGATGAAGAGGTGCAGGAATATTACAATTCAAATCAGGGACGCTTTTACCGTCCTGTTGAAGCGGAAGTTGCCCACATATATTTTGATTTTGAAAGAACGGAAATCCCCGATTCTGGCGACATGGACTCGACTGCCCTGGATGAACTCAGGGATTCCCTCACCCGTGAAAGAGCCAATGAAGTCTATGCCCGGCTTCAGGGCGGCCAGAGTTTCGAGAAAATGGCAAGGGCCTTCTCGGATGACAAGGCTTCGGCCGAACAAGGCGGATATTTCAGGGCTCTCAATCAGGGTCAGTTGGAACCGGCCCTGGATACGGTTATATTCAGCAGTATCGAGGTCGGCAAAGTTTCCGAGCCAATCAAGACTGAATACGGCTATCATATAATTAAGGTTCTCGAGAGAAGCGGTGATGATTATGCCCCGCTTGATGATGATCTCAGAGAATTTATCCGCAATGAACTGCTCTCGACTAAAACCCGGGCGGAAGCCGCCAGATATTTTGACAGCCTGGTTGCGGTCTCGGATATTCAGTATAATATGGATTTTATACAGGGTGATATCGAAATGAGCGATTCCGACTGGGTCATTATAATGCACGAAAAAGATACGATCTATTATCCCGAATATGAAAAAAGGCGCGACAGGGAGTTGAGAAAAGACCCACGAATTCAGGAGACGATGATTTTCAAGCGTGAGATTATCGGCCAGATCGCCAGCACCTGGATGTTGATTCTTGAGGCGCGCAAGCACGGCTATCACGAATCGGAGGAATATCTTCAGGCAAAAGAAGATTTCCTTTACCAGGAGAGACTGAATAAATTGATGAAACAGCGGCAGGCAAAAGACTACGAACCCATCGACTCGCAGATCGCGGCATATTATGAAGTCCATAAAGATGATTTCGCGGAAAACCGAATGATAAGTATTCAGCAGGTTATCCTCGAGAACAAAACCACCGCCGAAGAGGTCCAGGCCAAACTCGACAGCGGGGCCAATTTCTATGAAACCGCACTGGAATATTACCCGGCCGATGAGGAAGAGATAAAAAAGATGGCAATTAATCTGGGCTGGATATCAAAAGATGATATCTCGCCGGATTTCTTCAATGAAATATATGAGCTGGAAACCGGGGAAATTTCGGAGCCGATTAAGACGGAATGGGGCTATCATATCGTTAAAGTATTGGGCAAAAAAGGTGTTCAACCGCTGGAGTCCGTCCGGATTGAAATCAGAAAGAAGCTAATGCAGGACTACAAGGACAGTATCGAAGCGCAATGGTCGGAACAGATGCTGGAGGGAGTCGAGATCAGAGTGGATAAGGACCTTTTCAATGAATTTATCTTTCACAAGGAGTGGCTGCCAAAACCTGATTTTTCCAAAATGTTTCCAAGGTACTGATTTAAAATGAAGCAAAAAGATCTCCTCTCAGAAACTTCCGCAATGAAGGAGATTTCCTACAATGAGGAGGCAATGCGGAAGGCGGTTCATGTCTTCAGCATAGTCATCCCGGTCTGCTATTTATTTCTGCCCCGCTCCATTATGCTGGTTGTGCTTCTAATCGCAAGCGTCACAGCAGTCACTATCGACCTTTCGCGGATCACCGGTCTGGCATTATGGTCGAAATTGCTGGTAAAAATTTTCGGATGCATGATTCGTCCCAAAGAAAAAGAGGGCTTCACCGGCGCCAGCTATATTCTAAGCACCGACTTTCTGGTCATACTGCTTTTCGACAAGCCGGTAGCTATTGCGGCAATAGCATATATTGCCCTGGGGGATACCGCCGCGGCAATGGTGGGGCGGCGCTGGGGCATTCACAGATACGGCAACAAATCGATCGAGGGTTCGCTGGGATTTTTTATCGTGACGGCCGCAGCCGGAATCGGATTTCATTATCTCTACCCCGGCGGACTGCCGTTAATGGCGGCAATTGCGGGAGCGGCGGTAGCCACGATTGTCGAGGCTATGACAGTTCGTTCGGATGATAATATGACCGTCCCGATAGTA
Source organism: Candidatus Zixiibacteriota bacterium (assembly GCA_014730285.1). Classification (GTDB taxonomy): domain Bacteria; phylum Zixibacteria; class MSB-5A5; order JAABVY01; family JAABVY01; genus JAABVY01. Next base: position 1,968 of record WJIM01000355.1, on the reverse strand, counting down.
AGCGGGCTTTTCATGCAAATCCTGATAGCCTTTATTTGACTTGACAGACATAACCACTAAATCTACCTTAATAAATTGAATTTTATCGAGAGTATAGGAGTTAAGCATGAAATATATCGATCTGCGTTCCGATACCGTAACCCGTCCATCAGAAAAGATGCGTGAAATAATTGCCTCAGCCGAGGTGGGGGATGATGTTTTCGGGGATGATCCCACCGTAAATGAATTACAGGAAAAGGTGGCAAGATTATTCGGTAAGGAAGCCTCTCTGTATGTGCCTTCGGGTTCGATGGGCAATCTTGTAGCGATCAAGACCCACACCAATCCCGGCGAGGAGGCAATCTTCGAGGAGGATTGCCATTCGCTTAATTACGAAGCCGGTTCTATGGGCGCGGTGGCGGGACTGGTTTCGCATACATTCCGTGGAAATCACGGGGTTATGACTCGTGAGCAGGTCGAGCCGTATATTAAGAAGAAGTCCCTGCATACTCCACCTACAACCCTGATTGCACTCGAAAACACTCATAATCATGCGGGCGGTACTATATATCCGCTTGAGGAGATCAAGAAACTGCGTGATATGGCCGATGAGCACGGCCTTAAGATGCATCTTGACGGCGCACGTATATGGAACGCATCGATCGCCACCGGAATTACTCTGGATGAATACGGCCGGTATTTCGATTCGATCCAGTGCTGTTTTTCCAAAGGTCTGGGAGCGCCAATCGGGTCGATTGTTATCGGGGATGGCGAGTTCATCGAAAAAGCCCGCCGCTTCCGCAAGATGTTCGGCGGGGGCATGCGTCAGGTTGGAATACTCGCCTCAGCCGCTATTTATGCGCTCGATAATAATATGTCCCGTATGAGCGAAGATCATGAAAATGCTTCCTTCCTGGCTGAAAACCTGGCCAAAATAGACGGTATTGATATTGATCTTGAATCGGTTCAGACCAATATCGTGATAATGAATATCGTATCATCGGGAAAAGCGGTCCCGGATGTGCTCTCGGAGCTGAAGGATATGGGCATGCTGGCAGTACAGTTCGGCGCCACCAAAATCCGCTGTGTCACACATCTGGATCTCGATCGCGCAGATATCGAAACAGCGATAGAAAAGTTCAAAGCGGTCTTCAGCAGTTAAAAATCATATCTCATCAAAATTAAAATTTCCCTTGCTATATAACATATTATTGGCTATTTTGCCAAATAACCAATAATATATTTGCGTAAGATAGACGATGGATAAGAAAACAAAAAATCTATTTGAAGCCAGGGCTAAGATTATCAAGGCCCTGGCGCATCCGGCCCGTCTGTTTATAGTCGATCAGCTATCGCACGGAGAGAAATGTGTATGCGAGTTGACAGAGATGATCGGTTCCGATGTATCGACAATTTCGAAACATCTCGGAATACTCAGAAATAACGGAATTATCTCTTACGAAAAGCGCGGTACACAGGTTTTCTATTCGCTAAGGGTACCCTGTGTGCTGAACTTCTTCAGTTGCGTGGAGTCGGTAATCAGCTCCAATGCACGGGAGCAGTTGTTACTGCTTAAGGATTAAACGAAGATCATTTAAGCCGGATAATTTAATTGTTATGAGATGGCAGTCTGAATGGAAGCCGCTGATTCTAATCAGCGCGGTGTTTCTTGCATTTTTCTATTTCCCATTTAATAGAGCGGGTATCGAAAATGCTATCATGGAAGCTTTGAAGCTGACTCAATGGTATGCCCGCGAGCATGTAATACTATGCCTGATACCAGCCTTTTATATTGCCGGCGCGATTGCGGTATTTGTCAGCCAGGCCTCTGTGATGAAATATCTCGGAGCGAAGGCAAACAAGGTGCTTTCCTATGGAGTCGCCTCGGTTTCGGGAACGATTTTGGCAGTCTGTTCCTGCACGGTGCTTCCGCTTTTCGCGGGGATTTACAAGATGGGTGCGGGGATCGGCCCTGCCACCGCCTTTCTT